>CANPYT010000028.1 GCA_947588705.1 uncultured Acetatifactor sp.
TTGGAAAGAAGAATAGCGGGCCGGGTGCGGCGAAAGGAGATAAGATGAGCAGGATCGCGGTTTTTTTTGCAGAAGGATATGAGGAGATCGAGGCGCTGGCAGTGGTGGACATCTGCCGCAGGAGCGGGATCTGCGTGGACATGGTGTCGGTGTATGGGCAGAAACAGGTAAAGGGCTCCCACAATGTGACCGTGGAGATGGACAAGACCTTTGAGGAGGCGGAGTTTGACGCCTACGATATGCTGGTGCTGCCGGGAGGAAAGCTGGGGACGGAGAACCTGGAGGCGCATGAGGGCCTGATGGCGCAGATCGACGCCTTTTACCGGGCGGGGAGATATATTGCGGCGATCTGCGCCGCGCCCAGCATCTTCGGGCACAGGGGCATCCTGAAAGGCAGGAAGGCGTGCTGCTATCCCACGTTTGAGAGCCATCTGGAGGGGGCGCAGGTGACGGAGGGGCCTGTGGAGATCTCCGATCATGTGATCACATCCCGCGGCATGGGAACGGCCCTGGATCTGGGGCTGGCGATCTCGGGCCTGCTGTGCGGCCAGGAGAAGGCGCGGGATGTGGCGGCATCCATTGTATACCGCAGATAACGCAGGCGAAAGAAAGGATCAGGGCGATGAAAAAAGCTTTTATAACGGGAATCACCGGGCAGGACGGGTCTTATCTTGCGGAGCTGCTTTTAGAGAAGGGATATCAGGTGCACGGTATGGTGCGCAGGTCCTCCGTCAGCAATTTCGGCAGGATCGGCCACCTGCTGGGGCAGGAGAGGCTGTTTTTGCATGAGGGGGATATGTCCGATTCTTCCAGCATTATCAGGATCGTCTGCCAGGTGCGCCCGGACGAGATCTACAATCTCGCCGCCCAAAGCCATGTGCAGGTAAGCTTCGACGCGCCGGAATATTCCGGGAACGTGGACGCGCTTGGGGTGCTGCGGGTGCTGGAGGCGGTGCGGATCGCGGGCCTGGCGGAGAGCTGCCGGATCTACCAGGCGTCCACGTCGGAGCTGTACGGGAAGGTGGAGGAAGTTCCCCAGCGGGAGACCACGCCCTTCCACCCCTACAGCCCCTACGCGGTGGCAAAGCAGTACGGCTTCTGGATCGTGAAGGAGTACCGGGAGGCATATGGCATGTTTGCGGTAAACGGCATCCTTTTTAACCATGAGTCCGAGAGGCGGGGGGAGACCTTTGTCACCAGGAAGATCACGCTGGCGGCAGGGCGGATCGCCTGCGGGCTTCAGGAGAAGCTATATCTGGGGAACCTGGATTCCCGGAGGGACTGGGGATATGCCGGGGACTATGTGGAATGTATGTGGCTGATGCTCCAGGCGGAGAAACCGGAGGACTTTGTGATCGCAACCGGAGTGCAGCACACTGTCCGGGAGTTTACGGAGCTTGCGTTTCGATATGTGGGGCTGGAGCTGGAATGGCAGGGAAGCGGCCTCGACGAAAAGGGAATCTGCAGGGCGGACGGCCGTGTGCTGGTAGAGGTGAGCAAAGCGTTTTACCGGCCTACCGATGTGGTAGACCTGTGGGGAGACCCCTCCAAGGCCCGGGCAGTGCTGGGGTGGGATCCCCAGAAGACGAGCTATGAGGAGCTCTGCAGACGGATGGCGGAGCACGATCTCGCGCTGGCAAAGGCGGAGGCCGCGGCGGCCCCTCAGCGTATAGGAGAGGGCTGAACGAAGGGCAGGCTTAAAACCCGGGCCCCGCGGAGGCAAGAAAAGAGACGGGGATAAGAGATAAGAAGTCAGAGGAGAGCGGGATGGAGAGAGAAGCAAAGATTTATGTGGCCGGGCATCAGGGGATGGTGGGAAGCGCCATCTGCCGGGCGCTGAAAAAGAACGGGTATGGCAATATCATCACCAGGACCCACCAGGAGCTGGATCTGTGCAGGCAGGAGGATGTGGAGGAGTTTTTCCGCAGGGAGAGGCCCCGGTATGTTTTCCTGGCGGCGGCAAAGGTGGGCGGCATCGTGGCCAACCGGGACGCGCTGGCGGATTTCATGTACCAGAATATGATCCTGGAGATGAACGTGATCCACGCCGCCTGGCAGAATGAGTGCAGGAAGCTGTTGTTCCTCGGGAGCAGCTGTATCTATCCGCGGATGGCGCCGCAGCCCATGAAAGAAAGCTGCCTGCTGACGGGGGAACTGGAGGAGACAAACGAGGCATACGCGCTGGCGAAGATCTCCGGCATGAAATATTGCGAATATCTGAACCGCCAGTATGGAACGGACTATATCAGCGTCATGCCCACGAACCTGTACGGGCCGAACGACAATTATCACCCAACCCACAGCCATGTCCTGCCGGCGTTGATCCGCCGGTTCCACGAGGCCAAGGAGAGCGGGGCGGAGGAAGTGGTCTGCTGGGGAACGGGTACGCCGCTCAGGGAGTTTATGTATGTGGATGACCTGGCGGACGCCTGTGTGTTCCTGATGAATACATACAGCGGGGATGAGACGGTGAACCTGGGGACGGGAAAGGAACTTACCATAAAAGAGCTGACGGAGCTTGTGGCGAAAGTGGTGGGATATAAAGGAGAGATCAGGTGGGATCCCACGAAGCCGGACGGAACGCCCCGGAAGCTCCTGGATGTAAGCAAACTGGAAAAGCTGGGATATCATTATACCACGGAGCTGGAGGAGGGCATTCGCCTGACATACCGGGATTTCCTGGAAAATCCCGTCAGGGCCGAGCGCTGACGGAGACGTTCCGGCCGGGAGGCATGAGGCGCGGCGGAAATACCGGCGGCGCGGGGAGGATGTGACGGGATGCAGATCATTTTATTGTCAGGGGGAAGCGGCAAGAGGCTATGGCCCCTGTCCAACGAGGTACGGTCCAAGCAGTTTATCAAAATGTTGAAAAACGGGCAGGGAGAGCTGGAATCTATGGTCATGCGGGTATACAGGCAGATCATGGAAGCCATGCCGGACGCGGGCGTCACCATCGCCACGGCGAAGAAACAGGTCAGCACTATCCGGAACCAGCTGGGCGGCCGGGTCAATATCTGCGTGGAGCCGGAGAGGCGGGATACCTTTCCCGCCATCTGCCTCGCGGCCGCATATCTGAGGGATGTGCGGGCTGTGGGCCGGGAGGAAGCTGTGGTCGTCTGCCCGGTGGATCCTTACGTGGGGCCGGAGTATTTCCTGGCGCTGAAAAAGCTTGGCTCCCTGGCGGAAGAGGGAGGGGCCAGGCTGTTCCTGATGGGGATGGAGCCGACCTATCCCAGCGAAAAATACGGCTATATCATTCCGGAGGACGGGGAGGCGGTCAGCGGTGTGCGCTTCTTTCGGGAAAAGCCGGATCTGGAGACGGCCCGGCAATATTTGGGCCAGGGAGCGCTGTGGAACGGCGGCGTGTTTGCGTGTCGGCTGGGATATTTGTTGGAGAAGGCCAGGCAGCACATGGGGGCTTCCGATTTCCAGGGCCTGAGCCGGAATTATCCCGGGGCGGAGAAGATCAGCTTTGACTATGCGGTGGTGGAGAAGGAGCCGGATATCCGGGTGCTGCGCTACGGCGGGACATGGAAGGATCTTGGC
Organism: uncultured Acetatifactor sp.; assembly: GCA_947588705.1. Lineage (GTDB taxonomy): Bacteria > Bacillota > Clostridia > Lachnospirales > Lachnospiraceae > Acetatifactor. Next base: position 3,547 of record CANPYT010000028.1, read on the forward strand.
ACCTGGAATACCTTTACGGAGGCCATGGAAGAGAAGGCGCTGGGAAAAGTCCTGATGGACGAAACCTGTGAGAATACCAATGTGGTCAATGAACTGAACCTCCCCATTCTCTGTATGGGGTGCAGGAATATGGTGATCGCGGCGGGCAGCGACGGCATTTTGGTTTCCGACAAGGCCCAGAGCAGCTACATCAAGCCTTTTGTGGACGGGCTTGACCAGCAGGTCATGTATGCGGAGAAATCCTGGGGCAGCTTTACGGTGCTGGACGTGCAGAAGGAGAGCCTGGTGATCCGGATCGTGCTGCTGCCGGGGCATAAGCTGCATTACCATAGCCATGAACATCGGGATGAAGTGTGGACAGTGATGAGCGGACAGGGCAGGGTCGTGCTGGACGGGGAGGAGCGCCGGGTGGCCCCCGGAGACGTGGTGTCCATGCCCGCCGGGTGCAGGCATACCGTTTTTGCGGATACGGAGCTGATGATCAACGAGGTCCAGCTGGGGAGCGATATCACGGTGGAAGACAAGATAAAGTATGAGCTCTGAACGGCGGGTGTTCCGCCCGTCTTTGGTAAATGTGAATAAAAACAGGAAACTGATTTTGGTAATTCAGTTTCTTGTTTTTTTGTTGCGCAGTTGCTACAATAGTTGTGACTGAGGAAACTGTAATATAAAAATTGGTTTCCGGGGCGGAGGTGAGAGAATGGAGCTTCGGGAGACTATTTTGGAGGGCACGATCGCCGTCTTTAACCGCAAGGGGCTGAAGTTTACGATGGACGACATCGCCAGGCAGCTGGGCATAAGCAAGAAGACCATCTATGCGGTGTTCCGGGACAAGGAATCCCTGTTTCTGGATATGGTGGATTATCTGTTTGATTCCATCAAGGAAAGCGAGAGGCAGGTCCTGGAGGATGAAAGCCTTGGCACTCTGGAGAAGGTGCGGGGCATTATGAGCGTCATGCCGGAGAGTTACCGGAACATTGACTTTCGTCAGCTCCACTCCCTGAAGGAGAAATATCCCAGCACATATGCCAAGGTGCAGCGGCGGCTGGAGACGGGCTGGGAGGCCACTATCGCCCTGCTGGAGCAGGGGATGAGGGAAGGGGTGGTCCGGCAGGTGGAGGTCGCGCTGGTGAAGCTGATGCTGGAGGCGTCGCTGGAGCAGTTTTTCCAGAGCGATATTCTCTTGCGGCATGACATTTCTTATCAGGATGCCCTGAACCAGCTGGTGGATATCCTGGTGGATGGCATAGCGGTGCGGGAAACGGCAAAGGCGCGGTCGGACGCCCCGTCGGGAGACAAAGAGGAAAGAGACCGCGCAGAAAGGTGGAAAGTATGAAACTTACGGGGAAAGAAAAATTTTCTTATGGGCTGGGTGCGGTTGGAAAGGACATGGTGTATATGCTGTCCGCCAGCTATGTGCTCTATTATTATCAGGACCTCCTTGGGGTGAACGCGATCGCCATGGGGATCATCCTGATGGCGGCGCGGGTGTTCGACGCTTTTAACGATCCCATCATGGGGGTGCTCGTGGCGAAGACCCGGACCAGGTGGGGGAAATTCCGGCCATGGCTGCTGATCGGGACGCTGCTGAACGCGGTGGTGCTGTTTTTGATGTTTTCCGCGCCGCCGGCGCTGGACGGGGGCGGCCTTGTGGCTTACGCGGCGGTGATCTATATCCTCTGGGGAGTGACGTACACGATGATGGATATCCCGTATTGGTCGATGATCCCGGCGTTTACGGAGGGAGGCAAGGAGCGGGAGGGATTGACTACCCTGGCGCGTTCCTGCGCGGGCGTCGGATCCGCCCTGATCACCATTGTCACGGTGATGTGCGTGTCCATGCTGGGCCGGGGAGACGAGCGCGTCGGCTTCCGCTGGTTTGCACTGATCGTGGCGGTGCTCTTTGTGGCGTTTATCCTTGTGACATGCCTGAATATCAAGGAAAAGTCTACGGTGGACCTGGAAGCGCCCACGGTGGGGCAGATGTTTAAGGCGCTGGTCCAGAACGACCAGGCCATGACGGTGGTGGTCACTATCGTCCTGGTGAATACGGCGATCTACATCACCTCCAACCTGGTCATCTATTTCTTCAAATATGATTTTGGCGGCGAGGGCTGGCAGGGGGCGTATACGCTGTTCAACACCTTTGGGGGCGGCGTACAGATCCTGGCGATGATGCTTCTGTTCCCGCTGTTGCGGAAGTTTATGAGCGCGCTGAATATTTTTTACGTGAGCTTTGCCATGGCAGTCCTGGGATATGCCTCTCTGCTGGTGCTGGCGTTCACAAACATGTCAAGCGTATACCTGCTGTTTATACCCGGCTTCTTCATTTTTGCCGCAAACGGTATGCTGTCGGTGCTGACCACTGTCTTTCTGGCAAATACGGTAGATTACGGAGAGCTGAAAAACAACCGCCGCGATGAAAGCGTGATCTTTTCCATGCAGACCTTTGTGGTAAAGCTGGCGTCCGGCGTGGCGGCGCTGGTGGCCTCTATATGCCTGGGAGTGTTCCATATCAGCGAGGATACGGAGCAGGCCGTCCAGGTCGCGGAGTCCTCTGTGGTGGGCCTGCGGATGACGATGACCGTGATCCCCGTGGCGGGCCTGCTGGCGGCAGTGTTCTATTTCCACAAGAAATATATCCTCACGGAGAAAAAGGTGGAAGAGATCGCGGGGCAGATCAGGGAGAGCCGGGAGCGGAAAAATTCCCCAAAAAACTGACAGGGCGCTCTAAAAAAGGAAGGGTCTCAGGCCGATATATAGAATGATAGAATAGTGATGCAAACGGCAGAGACAGAGAGGTCTGAGACCGTTGCCAACAGGGTCAAAGGAGTGATAATATGGGTATTGGCATCGACGTAAGTTCAAATCAGGATTATTCCTATTTATTTCAGGGGCTTTCCGGCGGCAACCTTGGAAATCTGAACATGCTTTCCGACTATGCCGCCATCAAGAACGGAAGCTATGGCAAGCTGCTGAAGAGTTATTATGGCAGCATGGATAACTCGGGGACATCGTCTTCCTATGGGAAAAGAAACACCAGCAGCGTCCTTGACCAGATCCTGGAAGAGAAGAAATACCCGAAGGTCTCCAAGGAGGCCCAGGAGGCAAATTCCAAGCTGACAGCTGGCATCTCGAGCCTGACGCAGGCGGTCTCGAAGCTGCAGGACGAAAATACCTACAAGGCGTCGGAGGACGGGACAAGCGCGGCGGACAAGGTAATCTCCGCGGTGAAGAGTTATGTGTCTCAGTACAATGACGTCGTCGCCGCCGCAAAGGATTCCACGCTGGTAAACAAGACAGCCCATGTGGCGGGTATGATGAGAGCCTCGGAGGAGAATGCGGAGAAGCTTGCGGAGATCGGCGTCACGGTCAACCGGGACGGCACTCTGCTTTTGGATGTGGATAAGCTGAAAGCGACCGATGTTTCCAAGGTACAGGAGCTGTTTACCAAGGATGATGTCATAAGCTATGGCTCCGCGGTGCGGTCGCGGCTGGGCTTTGCAAGCGCCGCCTCCAGCCCGGTAGAAAGCACGGAAACGGACAGCGCGGAACAGGACAAGGTGAAATATACCGGTACGGCCGCCCTTAAGACAGATATTGAGAAGCTTACATCCGACTCCCTGTTTGAAAAGATATTGGGGGAGGATGGCACGGAGAGATACGATGTTGAAAGTATTTTTGCCGCGGCGAAAAGCTTTGTGGGCAATTATAACAGTATGCTCGATGCCGCCGATTCCAGCTATAATTCCGGCGTGATAGCAAACCTGGCCCATATCCGGGAAAAGACGGCGCAGAATCAGGATATGCTCGCGCAGTTCGGGATCCAGGTGGACGAAAAGGGCAAATTGAAGATTGACAAAGATGTGTTCCAGAAATCGGATATGTCCGAGGTAAAGGATTTCTTTAAGGAATACGGGTCTTCTATTGCCGCGAACGTATCTCTCGTCAATTACTATATGACTACACAGGCCAACGCGGCCAACGGTTATACGGCGAGCGGAACATATAACGCGCAGGAAAACTCCCGTTACGAAGTAACGCTGTAGCATTGGCACAGGAAGGACGGCTGCAGGCCGCGAACCGGCTGTTAAAATCCGGCCACCCTGCATAGAATAGGGAAGAACGGATTGAAAACGGAACGGGTGGCGGTATATGGACCAGAAACTGGAAAACCAACTGCAGCTGGCGCTGGAGACACCGGAGGAAGAAAGGAAAAGAACGGAAGACCTGAACATAGGGTTTGACGAGAAGGAGCGCACCTGGGAGCTGATCGTAAAATACCACGGCAGCCTGGACGCGCTGGAGGAATGGGATATAACGGTAGAGTACCTGCTGGCGGGCTATGCCCTGCTGACTGTGCCGGAGGGGCTGGTGGAGCAGGTCTCCCGGCTTGAACAGATCGAATATGTGGAAAAGCCCAAGCGCTTTTTCTATGGAGATGTGGATCCCGCCATGGACTCCTGTATTGTACAGGTGACCAGGCGGGATCCTTTTTTGACCGGGTCCGGTGTATTGATCGCGGTACTCGACTCGGGGATCGACTACCGGCTGCCGGAATTTCGGAATCCGGACGGAACCACGCGGATCCGATATCTATGGGACCAGACCCTGCGCCCTTCAGGCTCCGCTTCGCCGCAGGATGGCGGGGAAGATCCGGGTATCCCGCGGAGGTATCCGCCGGCGGGGTTTGCCATGGGAGTGGAGTTTGACAGCGGGCAGATCAACCGTGCGCTGGCGGAGACAGACCCCCGGGAACAGTATCGCCTGATCCCAATGGCGGACATCAGCGGGCACGGGACAGCGGTGGCGGGTATTGCCGCGGGGGGAAGCGATTCGTACCGGGGCGCGGCGCCCGGAGCCCAGCTGCTGGTAGTAAAACTGGGGCTTCCGGATGCTTTTTCCTTTCCGCGGACGACAGAGATCATGCGGGGATTGACTTATGCGGTCAAAAAAGCGGCGGAGCTGGGGATGCCGCTGGCGGTGAACCTAAGCTTCGGAAACAGCTATGGCGCCCACGATGGAAGTTCCCTGCTGGAACGGTTTCTGGACAACGTGGCGGAGGTGGGGCGCACAGTGATCTGCGTGGGCAGCGGAAATGAAGGGGCAAACGGCGGCCACCTGGCGGGGAGCCTGACGGAGGGGCGGGATGTGCCGGAGGGCGCTTCCGGGGCCGGAGTGGAATTGGCGGTGGCGGAGTACGAGCGTAGCCTGAACGTGCAGCTCTGGAAGAACTACAGCGACGAATACCGGATCAGGCTCCGCTCTCCCGGCGGCCAGGAGGCGGAGCTCTCCGGGCGGACGGAGGGAGGCAAGTTCACGGTACGCCTGGAGCAGACGGAGATCCTGGTGTTCTTCGGAGAACCGGCGCCCTATTCCGCGGCCCAGGAGATCTATCTGGAATTTCTGCCGGCAGGACGGCCCTATATCAACGAGGGCATATGGACATTTTTGCTGGAGCCGGTACGGATAGTGACAGGAAAGTATTATTTCTATCTGCCCTCGGGAACAGTGAGGAACGAGCGCACCGGCTTCTTTCGCTCCACGCCGGAGGCGACGCTGACCATTCCCTCCACGGCGGCCAAGGTGATCACTGTTGGAGCTTACAACAGCATTTACAATGCCTATGCGGATTTTTCCGGCAGAGGATATGGGGATTCGGACAGGACGCTGGGCGTGGTGACGGCGGGCATGGCAAAGCCGGATCTGGCCGCTCCCGGCGTGGGGGTGCTTGCCCCGGATCTTTATGGCGGCTATACGCCCGTCACCGGGACATCGTTTGCGACGCCTATTGTCACGGGCAGCGCGGCACTTTTGATGGAGTGGGGGATCGTCAGGGGGAATGACCCTTTCCTTTACGGAGAGAAGGTGAAAGCGTACCTGCGGCGAGGGGCGCAGCCCCTCCGGGGAGAAGCCTCCTATCCAAACGACAGGGTGGGATGGGGAAAATTATGCGTCGCAGAGAGCATACCAGAGGGATAGTGTTTCTGGCTTTATGGTAGGTGTTTTGTGGTACTCATTTTATGGTATTCAAGGGGAAGAACGGCGTTTTTATAGAAGATAATGTCAGTTCTATGTTTTTTACTTACTGAGAAATGCCGAGTTTTATCAGTGGGGAAATTATATATAAAATACAACAGTCCAGCCAGCCGCCTGATTTGATGGAAAGTCGTGCTTGCACGAATTTTCCATCATGTCTGACGGTTGGCTGAATTGTTGCCATAAAAACAGGGAAAATGTATATAAACATTGAATATGTTGATAAAAATTGGTATAATATAAAAATAAAAACGTAATATATGTAAATAAAAATGGAGGCCAGTATGAAACTTTTAAAATTGACAGTGGAAGGTTTGCCGCATTTTAAGGATATTTTGGATATTGATTTTGTAGCACAGCAACGAGTTGATGATGATGATAAGGAACGGTTGTACAATGTGTATTCAAATATCTATGTAAATAAAGCGATTTCGTTTGTTGGCATAAACGCGTCTGGAAAAACAACGATATTGAAAGCTATCTCATTTGTCATGAAAATGTTGAATAATGAGCCAATTAACAATATTGAATCCAAAACAATTATGGATGACATTGATGAGGAACAGCAGGTCGTTATTACATCCTTTTTCTTTGATGGAACAGATATAAATAAGTTAGAGACTTATATTGAAAGAGAAGTAAATGGTGCGGATGGCAGAGAAAAGCTGGTTATTCGAGATGAAAAATTATGGTCAAAAGAAATTAGTAAAATTAAAACAAAGAAGAATATGTTTGGTTTTGCTGACTCTGATTTAAAGAAAAAGAGAGACAGTAATGAACAATATTTAATGGATGATGTCAGTATAATTGTTGCGGAAAATAAGAAAAAAAATATGTGTATTTCTATCTACGATATGTTGGAGTGGACAGATTATAATATTTTGAATGTTCTTGGAAGATTTCCTAAAGAACTTTTATCTTTTCTGGATCCCAGCATAGAATATCTTGTATGTGGCTTGAATGAAAAGAAAGTTGATATTCGATTAAAATTTTACGGGAATGAAGAAATAGTTATTAACAGTCCGAGAATTTTGGGAAACTATCTTTCCTCAGGAACGATAAAAGGCTTAGGCGTATTTATGAGTGCGACGTTTGCATTTGTTGAAGGAGGATATCTTATTATTGATGAAATCGAGAATCATTTTAACAGAGAGATCGTAGCTACATTAATTCGTTTTTTCATGGATAAAAAAGTGAATAAGAATGGTGCGACGATTCTGTTTTCAACGCATTATTCTGAATTATTAGATGAATTTGATAGAAACGACAGCATTTATATTGTTAGGAACAAAGAGGGGATTGGCGCAGAGAATTTGTCAAATATCTTGAAAAGAAACGATATCAAAAAGAGTGAACTATATGATAGTGATTATCTTGGAGGCACAGTACCGGCGTATGAGGCATATATGGCGCTGAAGAAAGCACTAATCAATATAAGGTAAGGGGAATCCGGCATGGGAAGATATATTGCCTGTATTTGCGAAGGCGGTGCAGAAAGAGCAATATTCGATTTGCTGCTTGATAATAACAAATTGATTTTTGAACGAAAAGACTTGATAGAGGAAGAAGTCTTGAGATGCAGAAGTGGTAAAGAATTTGAAGAAAGATACTTGAGAAAGGGATTTACAGAGAAAATTACTATTTATCGTATTCTGGATTCGCGTAGTGAGAAATTCAATTTGAGTAAAGCATATGAGCAAAAGGTAGATGTGAAAAATGTGATAACGGCTCCGGAAATTGAGAAACTCATTATTTGTAATGAGAAAAAATATAAAGATTATGAAAGAGAAGCAAGAAAAAATCCAAGATTGAAGCCTAGCATTTACTGCAAGTCGATGTTAAAGTTTCGTAATGTAAAGAGTTATGATTTTGTGGCAGAATATTTTTCGGATGTTCAGGTCTTAATGAATGCATTGTATGAATATCGAAGAATCTCAAAGGTTAGAGCCAATGAGATGACAATATGGGATTTGCTGCGATAAAACACAGAAGGGCAGGTCTGCGCTGTATGGGTGTTTATTGTGATCATTCCCTGCCAGGAAGAGAAATGGGGTTAAGCTGATAAAAATTTTGTTGATAGAAGATGATTTGGAAATCAGTAATATGTTAAAGAGTTTTCTTGTGTCAGAAAATTTTGAAGTAGTCACAGCTTACGATGGAGAGTGTGCCTGTGAAAAATTTTTTTCGGATAGATATGATTTGGTTTTGCTTGATCTTATGATCCCTAAAAAGAGTGGGATGGATGTTATGAAGTCTATAAGAGAAAGTAATACGGTTCCAATTATTATTTTATCTGCTAAAGATACCGATTCTGATAAGGCTTTAGGTTTAGGGTTAGGGGCGGATGATTATGTTACAAAGCCATTTTCGGTAACTGAAGTATTGGCAAGGATAAAGGCAAATATTAGAAGAAATACGAAATATTTACCATGTGCAGCCAAGGAGGAAAGCATTCTTACAAAAGGGGATCTTACAATAAATATAAACGAGTATTCTCTTTTGAAGGACGGCAAAAGAATTTGAGATAATTAAGCTGCTTATGAAAAATCCTAAAAAGGTATATACAAAAGAACAATTTCTTTAATGTTTTCTTATCCTATTAAACGCCGAAGCATTTTGTTATCAAAAGTTTTCTCTGTATGGATTTTCAATGTCGCTGCATTGATTGCCACCAAAATATTTATATATGTCGTTTTGCTGCTTTTGGAACCGTTTCTTGCAATATTCGCTGAGGATATTCCGTTTGGTTCGCTGATGTTTTGGATGGATATGGTGCTCAGTTCTATTGTAATGATAAGCATTTCTTATATTGCATTAATAGTTGGCTTAAAGACAGAATCCTCCAAAGCGACAATTGTTGCCGCGGTGCTTATTGCCGGCTTCTCACATGGTAATATTAGGGGCTATACGTTGCTGGGGAATTGGTATTACTACATTCTTTTAATAGTTCTGTCAGTTTTATCTATATATCTGTCAGTTCGCAATATTGAAATTGATGATGTGACCTGACTTCCGCTGTTTCTCCCGAAAGGCAGATGTGAAAATGTGGTAGGAAAATGAGCGTGATCGTGGTATTATGTTAATGGAACAGGCGGCGTTTTTGGGAAACGGTAAAAGTCAATTTAGAAATAGTTAAGGAGGAAATAAAATGTTATGTCCTAAATGTGGGAAAGAAATGCAGGGCGGCGAACTTGGGCCGAGCTCGAAGGGATTTGTGTATTGGGCAAGAGATGAGTTTTTCCGTAATAAAGTCCTAGGCTTCATGACGAAACGAAGAGCCATAAAGAACGGTGCAATTATTATACCTGTCCGCAATGGAATGTTCGACCATCGTACAAAGGCATGGGCGTGTGAGGAATGTAAATATGTATTGATAGATTGCAACTAAATCCCAATTCCCGCCGGAAGACTGTGCCGGTAACTGAGGGGGAGGGAAATGGGCGTGATCGCGGTAAGATGCCAATAGAATAAATCAAAGTTGACGGAAAAACGAAGCTTATCTATCGGGAGGAATTGTTAAACAGACTATTACCGCAATCACAACGGAATAGCAGTCCGGCGCAAGGGCGGCCATGAGCGTAAAACTTGCAGCCGGAGGACTATTCGTCCTCCTCATCCTCCGAAGTGCCTCCGGCCCGCACGTTGATGCCATTTACTACCACACTGCCGTCCAGCTCGATCACCAGGCACTGCCGGCCGTCTATCATCTTTGTCTCGATCAGGTCGGTGCGTTCGGGGTTTACCCGGATGACCACATCCGGGGTCTTTACCTCGAATGTTCTGGTGTTCATCACGTTGCTAGCCATCAGGGAAGTGCTCTCGCCTGCGGTCTCGTCATAATGCCGGTCGAACTGCTCAAGCCGGTCATTGGATACGCCGCTGCCGGCAAGGATGGTTTTCATTTCACTCTTGTCCAAAAGAAACGGCTGGGGCTCGTCCTTGTGTTCTTCCGCCATCTCGTTGAGCTTGTCGTGGATGTTCTTTACGGTCTCGATGACGCAGTCGCTTCCCAAGGTCTCTTCCACAAGAGTCTGGAAGGTTTCTTTTTGGTTCCCGGCGGAAAGGGGCAGCGGACAGCCCAACAGATGATCTACAAAGCCGTCTTTCAGTTCCTCCGGATCTTTGGAATAATATAATGTGCTGTGGATGTCGGAGCTTCTGTCATTGAAGGCGGGGAACAGAAAGCCTGTGTCCGGAAGCCCTACCACCCAGTCGCGGATCCGGTTCCGGAAGGTGTTTTCCGCCGCGTCATAGCTGAGGCCGGGCTTGGAGAGTTCCACAGGACAGATACATGTCAGGATGTATTCGTAGACCTCATCGGAAGCGTCTTCCATCTCCAGGCCGTCCAGAGTGCGGCCCGGCACGTCATAGATGTCATGTACAACGAGAATCAGATAGTTTCCCACATACTCATAGTTGTCGATGATACGGTCATAAAAATCCTCCAGCAGGATATCGTCTTTTAATTTGCTGTCTCTGAGCCGCAGCAAAAAATCCTGGGTGCCGCCGGTCTCCTCGCTGGCCAGGGGAAATTCCAGGTTCATCAGGTTTTTCCCGACCGTACCGGACAATGTCTTGCGCAGGATCTCAAAATATTTGAACATTTCCTCTTCCGGCAGGGCAAGGAAAGCCTGTTTGAGTTCTGTCTTTTTATTTTTTTCTCCGTCCACATAGCAGCCGCAGATGCGGGTGATGGAGCATTTTTTCGGGGTGAGCAGTTTCTTGATCTCAGCAATCTCCTGTTTTGTCATGGGTATCCCTCTATCTTTCTGTCATATTTACATGGCTAACTATACCATAAAAAACCGTTTTTGAAAAGTGGCCAGGTACCCTTGTGGAGGAGAATTTCTTGTGATACAATGTTTTAGACGGAATACGGACAAGCCGGGCGGCCGATATTTCGGACGGAAAGTAACGGAAACAAACATTTCCGCCTGCCTGCGGCCATATGGGAAAGCGGCAGCGGAAAAGGGCCGGGGAAGAAAAAAGAGCCAAGGAAGAGAAAAGGGCAAGGAAGAGAAAAGGGCAAGGAAAGAAAAGGGCAAGGAAAGAAAAGGGCAAGGAAAGAAAAGGGCAAGGAAAGAAAAAGGCCGAGGGAAAAAGAGCCAGAAAAGTAAGAAGGCAGAAACAACAAAACAAGATAAAAAATAACCGAGAGAAAAAGGAGAAGAGGAGAAATGAGCGGCAAGAAGGGAAATGGCAAAGGGTTTATTGCGGAATTTAAGAAGTTTATCATGCGCGGTAACGTGATGGATATGGCGGTTGGTGTGATCGTGGGAGGCGCTTTTACCTCCATTGTGACATCCTTAAACCAGGATATTCTGTCACCGATCTTGGGGCTTTTTGGCGGGACTGATTTCTCCGGCCTCTATGTGGTGATGGGAGAGGAAGAAGCGGCTCCCGTCCTGCATTACGGAAACTTTATCACCGCTGTGATCAATTTCCTGATCACGGCTTTCGTGATCTTTCTCTTATTAAAGGCCATTAACGCGGTCAGCAGCAAGATCGGCAGAGAGAAGAAGGAAGCTCCGGAGGCTCCGACTACCAAAAAATGCCCCTTCTGCAAGAGTGAGATCGCCATTGATGCCACCAGATGCCCTCATTGTACCTCGCAGCTGGAAGAAAGCGCACAGTAAGGGCAGACGACGGGCGGCGGAGGGGAGAGAAGATCCCGAGGCCCGCAGGCAGCGCATGAGAGGTTTTATGATGCAGGGAGTTATGTTGAGAAAGAGACATTGGAAAAAAGGCATAGGCGCGGCGGTTCTCCTTCTGAGTGCCTGCCTGATGGCCGGATGCGGCGCAACGGAGGAAAGGATCCAGAACGCCATGGAGATGATCCGGGTTTTCGATTATCAAGAGGCACTGGCGGAGCTGGACACCGCAGAGGAGGAAGGGGAAAACATCCGGCTGGTGAACCGGGCCAGGGGGATCGCGTATATGGGGCTCACTCAATACGCCGACGCTATTTCGTGTTTCCTGAGCGCTTTGTCTGCCAGCAACGGGCTGGTGCAGGACGTGGACTTTGACCTGAATTATTATCTGGCGGCGGCTTATACGAAGGACGGGCAGTACAGCCAGGCCGAGGAGACATACAATGCCATCCTGGACCTGCGTGAAAATCAGGTGGATGCCTATTTCCTGCGCGGCAACGTGCGGATGAGCCGGATGAATTATCAGGGGGCAAAAGAGGATTTTGAGCGGGCGATTTCCATGGCACCCAAGGATTATGATATGCTTATTGAGATCTATGAGATCCTGGACCATTTCGGATATACGGAGGAGGGGAAGGTCTATCTTCAGCAGGCCCTGGAGGCCGGAGGCTCCGGGATGGATCAATACGTGGTGGGCCGCATTTATTATTATCTTGGGGAATATGAGAAGGCATATCTTGCGCTGGAAGAGGCAAAGGAGAAGGGCGGCGAGGAGAGCTACCTGTACCTGGGGCGGGCCTATGAGGCTACCGGGGACTATAACTATGCGGCCAACGTATACAACAGTTACCTGAACAGTTATGAGGGAAGCGCGGAGCTGTACAATCAGCTGGGGCTGTGTGAGATGGCAAGAGGAGACTACCGGAAAGCGCTGGAGGCATTTCAGGCGGGAATGCAGCTGGAGGATGATCCTATCTTACAGACTTTGTCCTTCAATGAGATCACGGCTTATGAGTATCTTGGGGAATATGAGAGGGCGGCGGCGCTGTTGAACAATTATCTGAACAACTATCCTGACGATGTGAAAGCGAAGCGGGAATATGACTTTTTGAGTACAAGGTAAGCGGGATGGTCGGTTTTCCCAACGGACAAAAAAGCGCAAGTCAGTCATCTGACTTGCGTTTTGATGATTTCTTTGTTTTTTCCTTTTCGCCGGATCTTTCCTCTTCCTCTTTCCGCTGTTTGTATTGTAAATATTGGGCATATTCCATCAGCTGATTGACGGAGGACGAGTCGCAGCATAGTACCGTATCAACCACATCCGACAGAGTGTATTCCTGATTTAGGCGCTGCTCCATTTTCTGTGAAGTGTAACGGTAGGTGGTTCGGTTTAAAAGGTAATCCGTAGTCACTTCAAAATAATCTGCAAGCTTGCACAATGTGTTCAGGTCAGGCGAATGTACACCATTTTCATAGTTAGAGATAGTGCCGGTGGAGAGGCGCAGATATGCGGCCAGCTCCTTTTGTCCTATATTTTTCTCCTTGCGGAGTTCCATAAGAATTTCTCCTACTTCCATACTGTAATCCTTCCTTGGTGCCTCGGAGTGAATCTGTTTTGGCAGAATATCCGCATAGTGTGTTTTACAAGTTACTGTACTCTGCGGTAAAAGCGGGAAACAACGTACCCTAAAATCTATTTTATAATATTTCCCTTTTTGCGAAATAGTATTTTAGAATGTAGATAAAAATAGTTTCGGGGAAGATACGTAATTTAGGAAAACTAAAAAATAATGGATCGGGCGTCTCGCAGGAAGGGGAATTTTGACGTTTTTCCGGCAGCAGGGATAGGCAGTCTTCAGCAGCAGGGATTGTCAGCCCTCCGAAGGCAGGCTTTGGAGGCTTTTCCGGCAGCAGGCAATAGGCGCCCCTCTGGCAGCAGGAATAGGCGCCCCTCCGGCAGCAGGGATTGTCAGCCCTCCGGAGGCAGGCATTGGAGCCTTTTCCGGGCGTCAGGCTTTGGCACCCATATCTGCGGCGCCCTGCCTGCACGTTTTCTTTGCGGCAGCTGAAAAAGATACACAAGATGTTATGGAATGATAGAAAAAGGACTACTATATCTTGTATATTTCATTGACTTTTGAAGTCCGAGATGATAAGATAGAAAAGCAAAGGAGTACGGAACAGATAGTATGATTTTTTGAAGGAAGGTATGAACGGGATTATGCAGGTAATCAAAAGAGATGGGGAAAGAGCGGATTTCACTCTTACCAAGATCAATGACGCGATCATGAAGGCTTTCGCCGCCACACAGATGAACTACACCAACGACATCATCGATCTGTTGGCACTGCGGGTGACGGCGGATTTTCAGGGCAAGGTGAAGGACGACGGTATTCATGTGGAGGATATCCAGGACAGCGTGGAGCGCGTGTTGGGGCAGGCCGGCTATGAGGAAGTGGCAAAGGCTTATATCCTCTATCGGAAACAGCGAGAAAAGATGCGCACCATGACATCCACCATTTTGGACTATAAGGATGTGGTCAACAGCTACGTAAAGGTGGAGGACTGGCGTGTAAAGGAAAACTCTACCGTTACTTATTCCGTGGGAGGGCTGATCCTGAGCAATTCCGGCGCGGTGACGGCGAATTACTGGCTGTCGGAGATCTATGACCAGGAGATCGCGGACGCTCACAGAAATGCGGATATCCATATTCACGATCTTTCCATGCTGACGGGATACTGCGCGGGTTGGTCCCTGAAACAGCTGATAAAGGAAGGGCTTGGCGGCATCACCGGAAAGATTACCTCTGCCCCCGCGAAGCACCTCTCCGTGCTTTGCAACCAGATGGTAAATTTCCTGGGGATCATGCAGAACGAGTGGGCGGGCGCCCAGGCGTTCTCTTCCTTTGATACATACCTTGCGCCTTTTGTCAAGGCGGACAACCTGAGCTATTATGAGGTGAAAAAGTGCATTGAATCCTTCATCTATGGCGTGAATACGCCAAGCCGCTGGGGTACCCAGGCGCCTTTCTCCAATATTACGCTGGACTGGACGGTGCCGGACGATCTGGCGGAGCTTCCCGCGCTGGTAGGCGGCAGGGAGATGCCTTTTAAATATAAAGACTGTAAGAAAGAGATGGACATGGTCAACAGGGCTTTCATTGAGACCATGATCGAAGGAGATTCCAACGGCAGGGGCTTCCAGTATCCGATCCCCACTTATTCAATCACAAAGGATTTTGACTGGTCCGATACGGAGAATAACCGCCTGCTCTTTGAGATGACCGCAAAATACGGCACACCTTACTTTTCCAATTATATTAACTCGGATATGCAGCCCAGCGATGTGCGCAGCATGTGCTGCCGCCTGCGGCTGGATCTGAGGGAGTTGAGGAAGAAGACGGGCGGTTTCTTTGGGTCCGGCGAGAGCACGGGAAGCGTGGGTGTTGTCACTATCAACCTGCCGCGGATCGCGTATCTCTCCGCAAACAAGGACGAGTTCTTTTCAAGATTGAATCATATGATGGATATCGCCGCGCGTTCCCTGAAGATCAAGCGCGACGTGATCTCCAGGCTTCTGGAGGAGGGGCTGTACCCGTATACCAAGAGGTATCTCGGCTCCTTCGACAATCATTTTTCCACCATAGGGCTGGTTGGAATGAACGAGGCGGGGCTGAATGCAAATTGGCTGCGGGCGGATATGACGAATGAGAAGACCCAGCAGTTTGCTGTGGAGGTGCTGAACCACATGCGGAATCGTCTGTCCGATTACCAGGAGCAGTACGGGGATCTGTACAATCTGGAAGCGACTCCGGCGGAGAGCACTTCTTATCGGCTGGCAAAGCATGACAGGAAGCGTTTCCCTGCCATCAAGACGGCGGGGAAGCCGGGAGATACCCCTTACTATACAAATTCCTCTCATCTGCCGGTTGATTTTACAGCGGATATCTTTGACGCGTTGGATATTCAGGATGAGCTTCAGACTTTGTATACCTCAGGGACAGTATTCCATGCTTTTCTGGGAGAAAAGCTGCCTGACTGGAAAGCCGCCGCGTCGCTGGTGCGAACGATCGCAAACAACTACAGGCTGCCTTATTATACCATTTCTCCTACCTATTCCATCTGCCCGGAACACGGATACCTGGCGGGGGAAGTAAAGACCTGTCCTCACTGTGGCGCGGGAACGGAGGTCTATAGCCGGATCACAGGGTATTATCGTCCGGTGCAGAACTGGAACGATGGCAAACTTCAGGAATACGCAAACCGCAAGGAATATGATATTGCGGGTTCGGTTCTGAAGCGTCCGGCCCGGAGCGTGGTCACGCTGTCTAATTATTCGGAGGATGTGGAGGTCAGTGTGGAACAGCCTAAGAATGTCAGGTATCTGTTTACCACAAAGACCTGCCCGAACTGTAAGCTGGTAAAAGAATATTTGAAGGGGATCAATTACCTGGCTGTGGACGCGGAAGAGAATATGGAGCTTGCCTCCAGGTACGGCATCATGCAGGCGCCTACGCTGTTAGTGATAGACGGAGACAGAAACAGAAAGTATGTGAACGCCTCCAATATCAAGAAATATGTGGAGAGCCTCAAAGGCGTGACGATTTCCTGAGTGTATCAGATACCTGGGTCGGCTGAACGGTTCAGCCCGCGCCATTTGCAAAGCCGCGCTACCGCGCTTATCGGCGCTGTGCGCCTGTCTTTGCGCATGAGACGGCGCTCCCTCGACACAGATATCCGAAGTGAAATATGTGCGAGCACAATTTCCCTCCGGATATCTGTGTCGGCTGAACGGTTCAGCCCGCGCCATTTGCAAAGCCGCGCTGCCGCGCTCTTCGGCGCTACGCGCCTGCCTTTGCGCATGAGACGGCGCTCCCTCGACCCAGGTATCCGGAGTGAAATATGTGCGAGCACAATTTCCCTCCGGATATCTGTGTCGGCTGAACTGATGATTCAAAATAAGGCAGGAGGGTTGTGGGTATGGCAATAACGAATTATTTTGCCGGGGCTTTGGATCATATTGAATTTGTGGCTATTTTCACGAAATATCAGGACAAATGGGTTTACTGTTGGCATAAAAAGAGGGAGAGTTATGAGCACCCGGGCGGACATGTGGAAGAGGGGGAAACGCCTTTACAGGCCGCAAAAAGAGAATTGTATGAGGAGACGGGGATTGTGGACTGCGAGATAGTTCCGCTTTGGGACTATGAGTTTGTCTGGGATGACCGTCGGGGAAGGAACAATGGCAGGGTGTATCTGGCGATAGCGCATTCCCTGGGGGAGCTTCCGGAGAGCGAGATGGACAGGATCGAGCTGTTTGACGAGGTTCCGCAGAATTATACATACAACAGGGAAGAGGAAATCAATGACCTGGCCAAGGTAGAGAAGATATGGAGGGCATACAAGGAATAAGTATGCCGGGAGCGAAAAGGAAGACAGGTCTCTAAGAAGGCGCAGAGTAAACCTTTCGGAGGAAGGCGGGAAATATATATGATAGATAAGTTGATCGGGAAGATCCGGGAGACCGGCGCACCTATCGTAGTGGGCCTGGATCCCACGATGAAGTTCGTGCCCGGATATATTCAGCAGGAGGCATACCGGGAGGCAGGCGAGACCCTGGAGGGCGCTGCCGAGGCAATCTGGCGGTACAATAAAGGGATCATAGACGCCGTGTGGGATCTGATCTCGGCGGTAAAGCCCCAGATCGCCATGTATGAACAGTTTGGCATCCCCGGCCTGAGGGTGTTTCAAAAGACGGTGGAGTATTGTAAAGAAAAAGGGCTTGTGGTCATCGGCGATGTGAAGCGGGGAGATATCGGTTCTACTTCCGAGGCTTATGCGGTGGCCCATCTGGGGAAGGTAAAGGTAGGAGATAAGACCTATAGTCCTTTTGGCGAGGATTTCGCAACTGTGAATCCCTATCTGGGGTCAGATGGGGTGAGGCCCTTTCTGAAAGTATGTCAGGAAGAGAAGAAAGGGATCTTTGTGCTGGTAAAGACATCCAATCCCAGCAGCGGAGAACTGCAGGACAGGCTGACGGACGGAAAGCCGGTCTATGAGGTTGTTGGGGAGCAGGTTGCCGCCTGGGGAGAGGAATGTATGGGAACCGGCGGTTACAGCCGTGTCGGCGCCGTGGTAGGCGCAACTTACCCGGAGCAGGGAAAGCTGCTGCGGCGCATTATGCCGAAAACCTTTATTCTGGTTCCAGGTTACGGCGCACAGGGAGGCAGGGGATCCGACCTGGTGCATTTCTTTAATGAGGATGGCCTGGGAGCCATTATCAACTCTTCCAGAGGGATTATTGCCGCATATCAGCAGGAGCAGTATTCTCAGTATGGCGAGCGGGGTTATGCGGACGCGGCGCGGGCGGCAGTGATCGCTATGCGGGAGGACATCTCGCAGGCATTGAGCTAAATGCCCTGCCTCAAGTCGGCATTGATCCGGCTTCTCGCGAGTCTCAAAAGCAACGATCGGACGGACAAAATACAGATCGTTGCACCGGAGGAATTTATCAGAAGAATGAGGCGAGCGATAAATGAATAATGCTGTGGCATATGCCCAGGAGCATCCGCATACAGGAAAAGGGATCTTTTGTACCAATCTAGTGACAATTATTAGTACCTTTGTTATCTGCTCAACGGTAATCGGCCATTTTCGGTGAAAAATCATAATATTTAGCAGCATACAGTACACAAAAAGATGTATCGAAATGAAGTAAAAAACTCCAATTCGATACACCTTTTTTATGGATTACTTTATGTAAAATATTTCATTTTGGGTCATCATCTCTTTTTTCCGGCAAATGCCACGTAGAAAAGGATTCCTCCGACGGCTGCCAGCGCAAGGACGATAACGATGATCAGGAGCACCGGACTGTGGCCGGATTCTGACCCTTCCGGCGCGGTGCCGGAGGGAGAGATGATCACATCCTCGGGATCAGCCGTCTCCGGAGGTGTCTCCGTTCCGGCGTCAGATTCCGGGGAAGCCGCCGCCGAAGCCTCTGTCACAAGCACTTTTAAGTCATCGCTGGAAGCGTTGTAGGTGCTGTCGGAGACAATGGAAGTGATGCACAGCCGGTAAAGGCCGGCGTCCTCGGCGGTGACCGATTCGATCACCAGGGAGCGGGACGTCTGGCCTGCCAGGGCAGCATCGTCTTTATACCACTGGTAACTGTTGATGCCTACGGGAAGCTCCACTATCGGATCGATGGAAAGTGTTTCCCCCACAGCCAGGGTGATTTCAGGGGAGGCGAAGGTGATCACCGCCGAGCCTGATTTTCCTGTGTGGCTGGAAGCGACGGAAGTAGATCCGGAAGGCCGCGTGGAAACCGAAGCCGCGGGAGTCGCCGTTGCCGGGAGTTTTTCCTGGGGAACCGTGGTACTGGCCGGAGCCTGAGTCTGAGGAACCGGAGTGTTGGCCGGAGTCTGAGTCTGAGGAGCCGGAGTATTGGCCGGAGCCTGGGCCTGAGGAGCCGGAGTGCTGGCCGGGGCCTGAGTCTGAGGAGCCGGAGTGACAACCGGGGCCTGAGTCGGAGGCGCCGGAGTATCGGCTGGGGCCTGAGTCTGAGGAGCCGGAGTGTCGGCCGGGGCCTGAGTCTGGGGCGCCGGAGTATCAGCCGGGGCCTGTGTCTGTGGCGCCGGAGAGTGGCCGGACTGCTGTTCATATGCCAGTACGATAGCTTCTGGCGCAGGATCTACACTGGACTCCCCCTGTTCCTGATGATGCTGCAGGACGGTCTCGGCGATGAATTTCACGTCGATAATATCGGAGGTGTCGTGCAGATCGCCATAATTCAGTGTAAATGTCATATTTTTTGAATCCGTAACGGATCTGGCCGCGCCGTTTACGGTGATCTGCTCGATGGCATAGCCCGGGTCTGCCTTTACGGTGACGGCGGCCGACTCATTTTCCTTCAGCTGAAAGAGGCTGCCTTTGTCGGAGGACACTGTTCCGCCGCTGGTCCCGGAGAGAATGGCTGTCCGATCTGTAGTCCGGGCAGAACCGTCATCCTTTACAGCGACAATGGCGAAAGGGCTGAACGCGTCGCAGGTGATGATCAGGCCAAAACGTGTCACCACACAGCCGATCTCTTCTACGCCGGTAACCTGTCCGGCGTCATTCCTTTTAAAGTGGTAAGCCTTGAAGGTGACTCCTTCGTCATCCGGCCCGTAGCCTGCGGGGAAGCCCACGGAGACACGGACGCCCTGACCGGTCCGGACGATCTGTTTCTTGCACAGGGTCAGGGAGATGTTGTAGGTCTCGCTTGCCAGGACCTCCGTTCCGTTCTCTTGGTCGATCAGCTGCTCCATTGTGTCAGCCTGGGCCTTTTCCGGTTTGGTTACCACAAGGGCCAGCCGGTTTTTCAGCAGCTCGGACACTTCGGAACCGTCGCTGGTCTGCCAGCCGGACATGGAGAGGTCGCTGTTTTCCAGCAGGGAAGGCTGCCCGAAAATGTTCCAGTCATAGCCCTGGGAATGGTAGGCGCACACCGCGCAGCGGCTGGAGGAGACATAGTTCATTTCAATGGGGGCTTTGCGGCTGCGTTCGCCCACAAGTCCTGTGAACCGGAAGGTGTACAGCACGGATTCATCCGCGTACATGGGGCTGGGGGTAAACCGGAATGTGATAGTCCGGTCCCCGTCCCAGTGGAAATTTTCAACCTTGGAATACTGTACGCCCGTGCTGCCGGAAGAAGTCAGGACATATCCCACCTCTTCCGTGCCTGTCTCCACAAGCTTGTCGTCGTAGGTAATACTCATATCATATGGCTCGCCCATATAGATGCGGCCCTGAGTGCTGGGACTGTTGGCCTGCGGATAGGGCGGGGCCACATAGGTCCCGTTGGGGTTATAGATCTTTCCGGAATACGCTTCAAACAGGAGAGGGTCGCCCTTGTAGTACCAGTAATCCTTGTCAATTTTTCCGTCGGACAGAAAAGTGCCGGAAGGCGCCATGTCTGTGACCGCAAATTCCGCGTACATTAAGTGGGGCGCGGGGAAGATCAGGGCATGTTCCTCCTGGGGAAGATCATAGATGGAGGGATCCGCATATGCCCAGTCGTTGCAGGAATATTCATCGGTGCCGGGATAATACTGATAAAACCTGGCCAGGATATACTTTCCGGCCTTGGCGGCCTCCGCGTAGCCCATGCCGTTGTAGCTTACCCGGAAAACGCCGGAAGCGTCGCCGTCCTCAGCGCCGGACAGATATTCCACCAACAGGCCGTTGGAGTCTGCCACCTGGTAAAAACCCAGGCCGGACTGGGAAAGGGGGGGATAGGTAAACTCCCGGTTGGCGGGAGAGACGATGCCGCTGGGAATGTGGTGCGCTCCGAGGATATCATCGCCTACCAGCAGGTATTCGGAGTTTTCCCTGCCATCGCCGATGGGGTCATCCATGGTCACATCCACGCCGTACCACTGGCCGTCCACCTGCACATAATTCCACATGTGAAGTTCCACGTTCTCGGAGGTGTGGCGGTATACGCCCTGCACCAGGACACAGGGGATGCCCAGCCGGTCCATAACGGATTTCATAGCCCTGGCATATCCCTCGCATACGCTTTCGCCCTTTACCAGGGCGCCGTATGCCGTGCGGATGAAACCGATGTTTGCGGGGGAACACTTGTCCTCCAGCTTATAGGAGGTCTGCCGGGCGATGGTGTTATGTACATAGGTGATCTGTTCCCGCATCCGATCCATGCCCGGATCCAGATGCATTTCCTGGGCCGCTTTTACAATGGTGTTCACGGCGTTTTCGTACTCCTCTGCGGCGGCCTTCACCTGTTCCTGGCTGGTAAATCCTTCGGTATAGTAATCCTCTCTCCGCCCGGTGCCAAGATATGCGCGGTAAGTTCCGGCGCTGTCTCTCGTCACGCGCAGGGAGAGGGCGGAAAAGTCCACATAAAAGATGTCGGGATGGTCGAAATAAAAAGCGTCTCTGGCGGCTCCCATGAAATTGAGAAGCTGGGGGGAACCGTCGGCGTATCCCTGGAGTTCTTCCTGGGTGAGCAGATGCTTTGCCGTCAGTTCATAATCCGCGGTGCCCGTCATGAGCAGGCCGGAGGCGTACATTTCTTCCATGGCGTTGTAAAAGAGACGTTCCTTCTCCGTCAGCTGGTTATAAAAGAATCGGGAAGCGGAGGTCTCCGCCTGAACATGGCTCAGGAGATTCCAGTGCCCGGAAAGGCTTGGCGGCAGTGCCAAAACTGCGGCCAGCGCCAGGATGACGCCGGTTTTCCATCTCTTTTTGTTCCTTTTTTTCATATGACATCCCCCTTTAAAAATCTCTCTTTTCTTGTTATTCGGGAAAATTCAAATTTTTGTAAAATTACAAATATTTTCCTCTTACCGCGATATTACATGAAAAAACAGGATCCGTCAAGAGGTATGCGGATAAGACATTCTTATCTGGCAGCGGTTCAGCCCGCGCTATTCCCGAAGCCGCGTTTTTCGCCGCTCCGCGCCTGTCTTTGCTAAAAAAAGCGTTTCCTCAGCCGAAGGAGAGCCTTTTTGGGGCAAAGGCAGGCACACGATGCCGGAGAGCGCGTCAGCGGGGCCCTTCAAACGAGCCTGTCCGGCTGTGGCAGGATTTGCCCCAGACGGCGCGTCCGTCGGTAGAAATCCCGGTGAAAGCCAGCGTCTCGCGGCTGTTTTCAAAATCGTAGCAGGAAAAGACCAGCGTTTTCCCCGGGTCTAACGTTTCCGGGAGCGGCCCGGTCCGGGAGAGGGCGATCTTGTTGTCGTCCGGCAGAAATTCCAGCCATTCCCAAAAGGATCCCTGCTCCTGGCCCCGGGGAAGGGCGGTATGCGATGCCTCCCACTCCCGCAGGGGAACAGCCTCGGGCGCTTCTCCGGCGAAGGGTTCAGGGGAAAAGACCGGCCAGGCATCCGCAAAGTACATCCTGCGCACTACCATATAATGTATCCGATAAGAATCCCGCAGCGGCGGCCCCTGTTCCCGGCGCCGGAAGCAGGCGGCTCCGTCTCTTACATGATGGACAAAGAAGAAACTGCCTGAGACCGGATCCCGAAACGGAACGCCGTGGCCGGGCCCGCGAAAGCCGCCAAATTCCCAGGCGGGATCCGAAATCGGCGTACCCTGGCGGCCCTGGCCGTCCTCCGTTCCGCATCCTTCCGCAGAGACCGAAACGGCGCAGGGGGCTTTGGCAGAGAATTGATAGCTGCCGGCAAGCTTAAAGCCCAGGCCCTGTCCTGCCAGATCCCAGCCATCCGGATCCAGATATGGCCCCTCAATGTTCCGGCTGCGCCCTACCCGGATGTCATAATCGTCTCCCAGCCAGCCGTAAGACAGGAAGAGATAGTAATAGCCGGTTTCGGGCACATAGATCACCGCCGGGCCTTCCGGGCCGTCGATATAGGAATGATCGGGGCGCCTGGCAATACATTTCCCCTGGAATTTCGTATCGGGATCCAGGGCCAGCCCCGTGCGCGGATCCAGCTCCTTGATGTAGATACCGCCGAAAAAGGAACCGTAGATTAAGTATTTCCGCCCTTGTCCATCCTCTGCCACATGGGGGTCGATGGCATTGGGCTCTGTGTCGGGGGTGTTCCAGGTGTCAGCCACCACCCCGCGGTTTTCAAAAGGTCCCTCCGGGCTTTCGGATACCGCCAGCCAGATCCGGGATTCGGAGCTGCCGAAAGCCTTGGTGGCGGAATAGTAGAGACGATATTCCTCTCCGCAGCGCTCGGCAAAGGGAGCCCAGAAGCCGGAAGTAGGAGGGTAGCTGCCGTTATTCCGGCCCTGGGCCACCGCCGCGTCGGAAAGGGCATGGCCCACGTAGGTGAAGTTTATCAGATCCCTGCTCTTTCGGATGGGGATCCCCTGGCGGTAGGGGGAGGTGATCGCCGCGTCCGTGGAGTAGGAATAGTAAAAGCCGCTTTTTTCATCCCACATCATGGAAGGGTCATGGGATTCAAAGAGAGGGTTTTGGGATCTGTCATGTAAATTTAACCGGAATCCTGGTTTCATAATGGTCGGCCTCCTGACAGGGAATGTTTTCTTTTATTTTATTATTTTATTATGCTATTATGCCTTGCCCTTGCTATGCTTTCCTTGTCTGTATCATGCCAGCCTTCTCTTTGCGGCTGGTGTCCTTTGCCGTGAACTCATTGATCAGGTTTTTGAAGGGCACAAAGTCCGACAGCCCCTGTCCGTATCCTCATTGTCACGGCTAAGTCTCATATAAAGTGCTGTATTGTACGGTTGTTTCACTGTAATTTAACTTCCTTCTGTTTGGAAACAACCCCCGCTTACAATACGTCTTTATTATACTGTAAGCGCGGGAACGAATCAATACGAATCCCGTCTATTTGCCGGGAGCGTTTTTCGTTTTGTAACTACTCAGCCTGACAACTGAATATCTGTGAATTAATAATTCCCTCCCATAACTCTTATGAGAGGGAATTAGATTCTAAGGAGTTTTACGGCATCAAAACAAACGGGTCAAAATATGGCCCGTTTACCGGCAAATATGCTGCCTATAGTTTCATACACCTGCATCCCCT
>CANPYT010000029.1 GCA_947588705.1 uncultured Acetatifactor sp.
TCGGTGCGTGTGAGATCTTTGACCTCCGGGGCAAGGCTCTCAATCGTGCCGCCCAGATTGCAAAGGCGGTGGGTGCGCTTGGTGCGTTCGCCTTTCTCCAGATATTTCTTTCTGTTCTCCAGACGCTCCAGTTTGTGCTGTTCCTGTGCAAGCTGTGTCTCGGCTCGTTCCTTTTCCGCTCGAAGCTGTTCAAGGGTTTTCGGTTTTGTCATTGTGATTGACCTCCTTTTTTGATTTTGGGAATAAAAAATCCGCCTATCTTTTATGGATAGACGGATAATTCCACGTATTTTGAATATGTTTGAACTGTTATGAATTAAATGCGTCCTTTACAGATTGATAGTCCCAGTAGTATTTACCATCATTCCCTTTGTATATCATGGTCGCGTGTGTACCAAGATACCTAATAGCATCAGGACATTTAGACCTATCAATCTTTGCCGCTTTGTACAGGACGATTATTTTTATACCAGCTTCAATAGCTTTATCACATTCAAACTTGATAAAGCTACGGTAATCGACACTGTATCCCTTCGCACAGTGTTTAGTATAGCTGTTGTAGCTTCCGCACAATTGGCAGCCACCGGCTGTAACAGACGCAGTATGATCACCAACAATAAGAACGAATGTTTTTGATGCATCCATGCGTGTTTTTAATGATGCCTTTATTGTGCAGTTTAGGCTACTGTCGCGTGACGAAGTTAAATCATGCGCATCAGTAAACGAAAGGTTCCAATAATTGCTGTCATTCCATTTGTGCAACTGATCTACTGCGTCTTTGTCATTGTCCCAATCTCCCGCAATGTAGGTTCGTGTTCTATAAGTAGCCATTTTGCCCTCCTCATTTTATATTCATAATTGCAATCTCATTTTTCATATCATCGCGCACAACAATATGAATATCACAGTTAATC
The DNA here is from genome assembly GCA_947588705.1 of uncultured Acetatifactor sp. Taxonomy (GTDB): domain Bacteria; phylum Bacillota; class Clostridia; order Lachnospirales; family Lachnospiraceae; genus Acetatifactor. The sequence goes on from CANPYT010000029.1 coordinate 915, forward strand.
TCGTCTTTGTTTATCCTAAAAGCATTTATCAAATACTTCAAAACGGCTTGTTGATCCTTCTTTGTTCTGGAAAGTCCTGTACCCACCAGTGGAAGGACAACGGGAAAGCCTTCCGATTCCTCATTGCATGATTCAATGAGTTTCTGCACTGCCAATGCGTACTCTTGCATTGATGTATGTGCCTTGAGGTTGCTGTCAAATGTACTGAGTGCCCATAGAAAGAAATGCTCTGTTCCGTATCCTGGCAAATCTACAACGGTTCCGACAGGATAACGCCTACGATTTCCTTCTGGCTTTTCTTCTTCCGAAAGACTCTCGTAGCTGGTGTTTTTTAATAGTTTGCCTATCGTCATTGATAGGGATTCTTCTGTGTATTTTCCGGATGCATACAGACTATTAAAAGTCGCCCCATGAACCGTTTGTGCTGAAACGATATGGTTGTCAACGTGCGTATCAAAGCAACGGTTCACAGGAACGACAATATTGCGGCGCTGACTGGAATCTATTACTTCATTTGCGTCAAAGATATTTCCGTACTGTAAATATAGCGCATGACCATTATTTGCAGAAAGAACTTTAAAACGATTTTTACGAGTCATATAAATCGAAACGGCAACAAAGAAAAGGCACCAGATTCCTACGAGAATAGCCGCACTAATGAGACCTCGTATCCATATAGACATCTTATCCGATAGTATTTCATCAAGAGGAACCAGTGTCCCGATAAACCCCAAGAACGCATAAAATCCTCCAGTAATGGTAGAAGCGATTTTTGCAATATATTCTTTGTTAATCCAAGCGTATCTCACTTTACATCACCACCTGCTGTAGTGTATTCTTTACTTGCTGGCGGCGAACAGCATTTTATGCTGTTTGCGGGCGGCAAGTCCACAAGGGATAGACGCGCAAGCGTCGCAAGGGAGTGTAGCTCCCTTGACGGAACGAAGCGACGAAACATTCTCGGGAGGGCAGCTTTTCTCTGCCAACCGAGAATGAAGCTCCGCAGGACGCACGATACTCCCGACAGGAGAGTATAGAAGTGCACCCTTTAGTTCCTAAAGGGAATTTTAAACTAATCAAGAAATAGGCTCTTTGATGGAACCCACTCCGTTGCAAGCTCGTCTGCTTTTTCAAGCCAACGTTTGATTCTCTTTTCTGGCGGGACACTCTCGCCCCAATATTCAACGAACAAAGCATCGTCCATACGGAGAGCTGCTGCTTTCATTTCACTCTCAATAAGCTTCAATGCTCGCTCAATATAGATACCACCCTCATCATCATTTTTAGGATTGGCAACACTTCCGGCAGAAAACAAATCTCTTGCCTGATGGCACAGTACGCCGTGATAGGTCAGAAGATAGAGAACCATATCGTCATACTTGTTCCGCGACCGCCCAGATTTAACAATACTTGGGCAAAGCAATGCAGCTTCGGCTCTTAGACGTGTCTTTTCGTCCGTTGTGAGGTTTGTATAGAGACGAGCCTGAACGGGCGTCGTATGTTCATCTGAATCTTCTTTATCCTCAACCCACCACAAGCGTCCATCGGGATGAATCTTTCGTGCGTAAGCGCGGATATACTTCATCTTGTCCTGCATATCGAGCTTTCTAAAATCATCATAGCGAATGCCCATCTGCTCAAACAAGGATTCTTTCACTTCGGTTTTTTCAGACGGAAGTTCAATTTCAAAACGAGGGACGTGTGATGTTCTGACATGAATGACGCTCTGCTCATATTCGCCCCAGCGAACCTCTGGAACACCGCCCATTTTGCCAAAGACAACATAAATATGCTTGACTTCATCAATGCGTTGTGTTTCAAGAACGCTATTTGCAATACTCCGCCAAGTATCGTTCAGGGTGAACTTTACTTCAACGCCATATTCACCCATTGCAATATCAGGAAAAGCCTGCGGGTGCGGGTTAAAGTCGATTTGAAAAGTTTCATCGTCCTTTGTGATTAAACTCAAAACCTCACGCACACGAGTTTCAAATTGAGCAGAGGTCTTAAACCCTGTAGTTCGGGCTTCTTCTGTTAGCTGCGCACAACATTTATTCAGGATTTCTTCAAATTCGTTTTTCGTCATACTTTATTCTTATTCCCTTCGATTACATTTTTGACAGAGTTAGCAATATGCCACGCAAGCACCGGTGGAACAGCGTTCCCTATTTGCCGTTCCGTTTCACGCAATCCGCAAGGGAAAGAAAATGAATCAGGGAAAGATTGGATACGGGCTGCTTCTCTCATAGAGATTCTTCGCGGAAGTGCATAATGGAATTGAATGTTCCCATGACATTCAGCCCGCATGGTATAGCCGGGACGGTCAGCAATTAAACGACGATTGCCCTGCTCGCCGCTTACTTTTGCATTGCTCCATATATGAGAAAATGTCTTATCCTGCGGATGTTCTTCCAGATCATGCAAGGCTTCGTAGGCTGTGATAGGTGCAAAAACACTCGGCTTTGGAGGGATAAAATCAGGCAGTCCCTTTTCTGTCCCAACGAAAATCACTCGTTCTCTAGTTTGTGGCACACCATAATCCTCGGCGTGATATAGCTGGTAGCTTAGGTTGTACCCAAGAGAATTAAAATCCTCAAGGATTTTGTTCAGAGAATGCTCATTCTGTTTGAGCAGTAGACCTCCAACGTTTTCAGCAATGAACACCTTGGGCTTTATTCTGTTCACAGCTTCTACAATGTAAGTATATAGGCTGCTCCGTTTCCCGTTTACACCAAGCATTTTTCCGTTAATTGAGATGTCTTGACACGGAAAACCACCGACAACAATATCGGCTGTTGATGGAAGGTTCTTAATCTGTTCTCCAATGTCTCCTTCAACGATATAATCGCCAAAGTTTTCGCGATATGTTTTGCAAGCAGCCGGATTGATTTCGTTTGCCCAGATTATATCAAACCCTGTTTTAGCATAGTGCTTTCCCAGAAAATCAAAGCCACCGATAAGCCCTAAATCCATTCCACCACAACCTGAAAACAAGGAAACAACAGTAATGGGTTTTGACTTTGCTTTCCTTTTTGACGGATACTCTTCTTCACTGTCAACCGTCCAATTTCTTCCGATCTTTTGAGCGGTTTTAAGTGCGCCGTTTTCTGCAAGACGGCGGAGAGTGTCTCCGCTTCTATTGTGCAATCTCGCATATTCTGCAAGTGCTATAATCATAAAAATCACCTCGATATTTCTTATTTAAATTATACACGCTATCGTGTATAATCGCAAGTGCTTATTTGTAAATTTATACCGAACAATTCTTGTCCTGAAAATCAAGGACAACATACGGGAGGTGCAGTGAGCGACTGCCTATGATTTCAATTCTTTTGTATAGCCCAGAATCATCATTCTTGAATAAAGCTAAGTGGTTAAGCGCATCACCATATGCGAGGTAATAATATTCCTCATCAGCTTTTTCGTCTCTGCGGATAAACCGCACAATGTAACCGTTATCCATGCTGTACCTCCTCAATCATAAATCAGCTCATACTTCACGATTTCCTCCGCCTGCGCCTTGCAGGAGTTCATCAAGCCCACCCATTTCATTGGGTCTTGGGCTTTGAGTGCTTCCGTCGCGCCCGCGCTTTTGGCAAGCTGCGGAATGATGAGGTCAAGGCGGCTTCTTGCGGCTTGCTCAATCTCCGCACAATGTTCATAGAGCTGTTCGCTGGCGATAAGTGCAGTGTAGAGGTCGGGGCGGTAGCCCTCAAGGTAGGCTTTGCGCAGATGTCCGTAATGCCCGATATGGGGTCGCTTCTTTTCGGGGTTGCGGCTGTTGTCGATGATTCTTCTCATACGGTCTGTACTCCTTTCTTCGGCTCTCGTGTGGGTAGCTGGCTGACCGGAACGAACACGCCCTTTGCAATGTCCTCCGCACGGATAGCGGCTTTCTTTGCGTCCATTTCTGCCTTTTTCTTCTCCTTGATTTTGTCCTCGTAACGCTTCTGCGCTCCGCTGGCTTTGCGCTTCAAATAGTTCTGATGAAGTCTGTCCTTGCGTTCCTCACGCTTACGGATTTCCTCCAATTCCTCCGGGGTAAGCTCCACTTCGCAAAACGCCGGGGGAACAAAACGACCCACGAAATTGAAGTAAATCTCAACCTCCTGCGTGGTCTGAATACTGCCCTTGCGGTCACGCTCATGCACAAGGATTTTCTCGATAAACTCATTGAGCATGGCAATCGTCAGCTTGTCGAAGTTCTCATACTTGTCAATCAGAGCGATAAAACGGTCAGCGTCCTTTTCGTGCTTCTCGTAGCTCTTGATTGCCTTTTCCAGAGCAGAGATTTCAGCGGTAAGCTCGGACTGTTCCTTTTCGTATTGAGCGTCCAGAGTGGCGTATCTGCTGTCGGACAGTTTTCCCAGAATGTTGTCCTCATAGATTTTACAGAGCAGGACTTCCAGTTCGGTAACTCTCTGCTTGGCGGCGGCAAGGCGTGTCCGCTGTTTCCTGACCTCTGCCGTCTGCTGGCTGGACTGCGCTTCCTGTACCACTCGGGCAAATTCGGCTCGGTCATGTTTTGCATACTCGGCAATGGCTTTGAGCATTTCGGAGACAAGAGAAAGTACCACATCTTCATTGATACGGTGCTGTGTCTTGCAGAGCGTTCCGACTGGGACTTTGGTGTACTGTGAACAGGTGTATTGAGAAATCCGTTTGCCGTTGTTGGTGCGGTGGACATACATCTTACCGCCGCAATCGGCACAATAAAGCAAGCCTGTGAGGGGTGCGACTTCGCCCCAGCCATCCGGGTAGCGTCTGACCTTGCTGCGGATTTTCTGCACAAGGTCAAAGGCCTCTTGGTCGATGATAGGCTCATGGGTATTCTCGAAAATTGTCCATTCGTCCTCCGGAACATAATGGCTTTTCTTGTCCTTGAAATGCTTTCGGGTCTTAAAATTGATGGTGTGTCCCAGATACTCACGCTTTTCCAGAATGTTGACGATGGTGGAAGAACCCCAGGCGTACACATCTTTGAAAGTCTTGTTCTTGTTCACGCCCTCGCCATGCTGTGCAAGGTAAGCGGACGGAATGAGGACTTTATCTTCTTTCAGCCTGTTGGCGATCTGATACGGACCAAAACCGTCAATCGTCATGGCAAAGATACGCTTCACAACCTCGGCAGCTTCGGGGTCAACCAACCATTGGTCTCGTTTCTCGTTCCAGAGGTAGCCGTAAATGACTAAGCCTGTGAGGTGCTTGCCTGTCTTGCCTTTGGATTGGAAAGTGGAACGGATTTTACGGCTGGTGTCTCTGGCGTAATACTCGTTCATGATGTTGCGGAAAGGGGTGAAATCATCATCCCCTCTGGCGCTGTCCACGCCGTCATTGATGGCGATAAGGCGCACACCACGCTGTCGCAGGATTTCCATAATCTGACCGACTTTCAGATAGTCACGCCCCAGACGGCTCATGTCCTTGATACAGAGGTATTCCACATTCCCGGCTTCAACCTCTTTCATCATGGCTAAAAATCCGGGGCGGTCAAAACAAGTGCCGCTGATACCATCGTCCGTGAAATGGGTCGGGTTCGGAAAATTATGCTGGGCGGCATAGTCCGCTAACAGTTTCTTTTGATTAACGATGGAGTTACTATCGCCTTGCTGGTCATCGTCACGGCTCAAACGCTCGTAGAGAGCAGTGATTTTCTCGTTTCTTCTCATAGCTTGCGCTCCTTTCGTGGTTGTTGAGGTTATATGTTTTAGAAGACTTCCCAATCGACTGATTAAGAAGTCTCTTAAAGCATACAACACCAGCGGCTGCAAGGTATTTATTTATATAAAGGTTTCCATCTGGAACCTGTGGTAACAGTTCAGCCAGCCGCCGGACATGACGGAAAATCGTGCTCGCACGAATTTTCCGTCATGTCTGGCGGCTGAGGGAGCGCCATCTTATGAGCAAAGAAAGTCGCGGAGCGACGAAAAGCGCGTAAGCGCGGCTTTGCGAATGGCGCGGCTGAACTGTTACAACCTGTGAAACAATTTTCAAAACCGCAACTGACAAAACGGCGGCAACATGTTATAATATGAGAAAGAGAGGTATGTTATTTATGGCAAACAAAACTAAAACTATTCAGGAACTGAACCTGAAGGACGATTTTTTATTTGGGAAGGTAATGAGCGACAGTGAAATCTGCCGCAAAGTGCTGGAAAAAATACTGAATGTCCCCATTAAAAAGGTGGAGTTCCCTGTCACCCAGAAAAACATCAACACCGCACTTGATGGTGGGGCATCCGCTTAGATGCCTATATCAATGATGAACGGGATACAATCTACTCTATTGAGATACAGTGCGGCGGGGAAGGGGAACTCCCCAGGAAATCAAGATATTTCCAGTGCAATATTGACTCAAGTCTGATCTCCCCCAGAGAAAGCTGCACAGAGCTGAAGAAATCGTACATCATCTTTATCTGCACCTTTGACCCTTTTTCCGACGGACGGCACATCTACACTTTTGAAAACCGGTGTCTGGAAGATCTGTCGCTGACGCTCGGTGATGAAACCACGGAAGTTTTCTTAAGCACCAAGGGGGAAAGGGATGATGTGGATGCCGAGATGAAAGAATTTCTGGCTTATATCGAAAACAGCACAGACACCTATGCACAACAGGCATCCAGCCCGCTGGTCAAAGAGATCCATAAAAGAGTAGCTGAAATAAAGCTGAACAAGGATATGGAGATCCAGTATATGGCTTTATTACAGAGGGACATGGAAATTTTGGAGCAGTGATGCGAAGATGGAGGGATATAATGTCAGAAGGAATCGTTCTCCCGCCTATCCGGGAACTGCTTCCGACAAACCTGCCGAAAATCTCAGCAAACGAAAAAGACATTGACAATCTGTTCCTGTTGGCAGACGGAACATATGCCATTGTTGACTATGAAGCTGAGTATTAAAAACTGAATAAGGTAAAATACCTGAATTATATTGCACGGGTTATGGAAAAATACTACAAAGAAGATGAAAACTTCAATCTGCGCCTGGTCGTCATCTATACCGGTGACGTACAAAGCGCAGAACCAACCTTGGAAACCAGCTGTATTACCCTTCGCACGGAACAGTCATTCCTTTCCCACATAGACGGGGAGGCGGCATTTGATTCTATCAGGCAGAAGATCCATTCCGGCGTACCGCTTGGGGATGATGACCTGATGAAGCTGGTTATCCTTCCTTTAACGGTTCCCGGATTTGAAGGGAAACAGGAAATGTTGGAAAAGGTTGTGGATCTGGCAGAACAGATAACGGATGAGGAACAACGTATTTTTACCCTCTCCGGCGTGATCGTAGCAAGTGACAAATTCATCAATAGAGAATATCTGGATCAGATAAGGAGGAGAATCAACATGACACAGTTAGGACAGCTTTATGAGAAGGAAAAGATTGAGTATGCTAATCAGAAGGTAAGGGAAAACGCTAAAGAAATTGCAAGATCTTTACTGGAAGATGGCACTGAAATCGTAAAAATCATGAAAGCCACTGGGCTTACGGAGGAGGAACTTCTCAATCTTCAAAATGAATTATTAACGGTATAGACATCAGCATCAATCAGGGGAAGGCGTTGTGCTTTCCCCTTGTTTTTACAAGTATATAACAGGAGACGCATCAACATGACACAGTTAGGACAGCTTTATGAAAGTTATATTGTTAACCTTTACCAGTCGTTTTGTTTCTGTTATTCATCCGTCAGCCGGCCGGGAAATCCCCCATCCAAGATTGGGTTTCACCGCCGCATAAGTGGCATCCAGCACAAACACGGCCAACAGCAGCAATACCAGCGCCAACTTCCAGCCTTTCGGAATTTTATCATACCATTTTTCATAGAGAGGAAGAAAAAGACAGACCAGAAACGTTCCGCCCAACCCGAAGGTCACTGCGCCGGCGAGACAGATTCTGCCATGGATATTTAAGAAATGGCCGCTGTAATCCCACCAGCGGAGACCCCAGCGCCGCTCCAAAAAGTATCCCGTGAAATATTCCAGAAGGGAACACAACACCATAGAAAGGAAAAAGACCGCCGCCGGACGCCTCTTCAGCCTCCGCAGCACAAAAGTCAGAAGAAGCCCTCCCGCGCCGTATATGGGCAGGTACGGTCCCCGGTACACGCCTCTGTTGATCAATGCGTGGTCCGTAACCAGAAACAGGGCTCCTTCCCACAACCATCCCACAAAGGCCAAAAGGAAGAACAACAGCACATAATAATCAAAAGTACGAAAATTTCTTTGCTCATTCATACTCCTTAGGATGCCCTTATATCAGAAAAATAGACCTGCTTTTTCTGCACTGGACCAAATTATGCAAATGAGCATGCAGACCGGCCGATGAAGCATATAGATCAAAATACTCTTTCTCCCGATTTCGGAGAGCAGGGGAATACGGGTATACGCAATTTTTTCAGTGCCTCCCGCGGCTCCCACACCGCCTGACATCCCTGTAGACGAGCTACCTGTTCCCTCGGATGAGGAGTACGCCATTATCGCAACGGATAAAAGATCCATCACGTCCTGAATCACAAAAGGGTAATATGCTGGGCTGCGAAATCGACTTCATCATTAAAGGATTCGACAATGCCAGCCGCAGCATCGTCGCAAGCCGCAGGGATGCCATGCACAAGCGACAGGGTAATCACCTTATACTCTGTCATTATTATATCTTTTCTCCAGTTCTTCAAAAAATTCGTTGCAGTCACGGCCCTTTCCTGCCGCAATGTCCCGGTAGCTTTCCATTACCATCTCCCGTACCCGCTTCTGATTTTCATCTATTTCTCTCCGATAATCCAAAACCTGCTGCGCTGGACCCATACAACTCACCTCTTTCTTTTAAGCGTATCTTTAGTATACTCAAAAACCGCTCCTAATACAAACAATTTGATTATAAAATATCTATATTCCCAGATAGTTCAAAATAAAAATATCTTGAAACGTGAGTTCCATCGGCCAAGTGATAGGAAACATTTTCAACTGTAATCCCGTCATATAATTCCAAGTTTGAAAACTATTTTTCACTGACAAAACCAATCAAACTATGGTACAATTTAAGAAAGAGAGGTATACTGTTTATGACAGACAGGCCAAAAACCTTCAGAAACTGAACCTTGAGGACGATTTTTTATTTAGCAGAGTAATGAGCGACTCAGAGATAATCTCTCACGGAGAAATCTGCACAAAGCTGAAAAAATCGTACATCATCTTCATCTGCACCTTTGATCCTTTTTCCGGCGGGCGGCACATCTATACTTTTCAAAACCGGTGTCTGGAGGATTTCGTCACTGATGTTCGGCGATGAAACCACTGAGATATTTTTAAGCACTAAGGGTGAAAAGAATGACGCGGATGATGAGATGAAGGAATTTTTGGCATATATCGAAAACAGTACGGACGCCCTTGCGGAACAGGCACCCAGCCCATGGATCAAATAAAGAGGCGCATCAACATGACACAGTTAGGACAGCTTTATGAGAAAGAAAAAATTGAATATGGCAACCAGAGGGCAAGAGAAGCATCTATAAAGGAAAAAACAGAAATAGCAAAAGCTTTGCTGGAAGACGATGTTGATATTGTTAAAATCATGAAAGCCACCGGTCTCACGGAGGAGGAACTACTCCGCCTTCAGGACGAAAAAAAGACAGTATAATCTCAGCCAAGATCCAGGGGAAAGCACCACGCTTTCCCGGAATGTCTTTTCTCAAGCGCCGATTCGCTCCTGGCGTTAAAGATCAGCTGCTTTCCTGCAAATCATTATTTTACCTAGTAACCTATAGGTTTTATATGACAAATTGCCGCATGAATATTATAGATTCTTCATTGCAGGATTACAATTGCTTTTTCATTTTTAGCACATGAGATTAGTCTTCACTCAATGACCGTAACTTTCTTTTACAAAAACGGCACCATATATACCGGCAAATAATGAATACCATTATCCCATTTATAATCCTTATTGTGTACAACGTATTTGTCTCTAATACGACTACTATATTTGTCACAAAATACATCCAAAGACTTATGTTCTCTGTAGTTTCCTGACTTCACTTCAATCGGACTGATTTTATCTCCTTTGGAAATTAGAAAATCTATCTCATATAAATGATTTGATGTATCACTTGGCATCGTATAATAAAACAGATTATTTCCCTTAGCTATTAACATCTGTGCTACGACACTTTTATAGATATATCCTAAATTAGCTTCTAATTTGTCCGAAAGTAACTTGTTATAGATGATATTTTCTGTATAATTTTTATCCTTAAATGCGAGCGTCACGAATAGACCAACATCAGATGTAAATAATTTGTATCGCCCTGCATCTTTTTCTAATGATATGCCAACTCCCGGATTATTTGCATGATAAGCAATATTTACCGTGTAAGAATTAAGTATATCCGGTACTAATTGACGCACCTGCTCTGCACGTATTCCTTCTCTCGCATTTGCCAAGACATATCTGGACGCATTTCCGCTAAGGCTTGCCGGAATCGCATCATATATATCCCCGGCAAGCCCTGTTCCATCTATTTTCGTGAAATCTTCTTCATATAAATCTACGATTTCTCTCTTTGCTTCATCAACCGCCTGTAGATTATTATGTTCCAAATATGTTTCTACTGCCTGTGGCATTCCACCAACAAGCATATACAATCTAAAAATGCGCATCAGATTTCTATGCATTATATTCCCTGCAGCCCTTTTGCTTGTTAATAGCATCCTGATTGTGTCTGCTGTAATTTCATCATTAATTGCCCACAAGAATTCTTCAAAATCCATTGGATACATGGGTATCTTATGTTCTTTACTAGGAATCAAAATATCCTTCGTATTCTTTTTTATGGATAAAAGAGATCCCGTTTCAATATACTTATATCTTCCGTCTGCTACAAGATACTTGATTGCCTGTCTGGCCTTTGGTAACAGTTGGACCTCATCAAATATAATTACTGATTCATTCTCATACAACCTGACTCCTGTCAGCTGTTGCAATTGCAGAAAGAAAAAGTTCAAGTTATACATATCATCAAATAATTCTATGATTGCTTTACTTGTATGTGCAAAATCAATCAAGATATATGATTTAAACTCGTTCTTAGCAAATTCTTCCGCTATCGTTGATTTTCCTACCCGCCTAGCACCCTTTATCAAGAGCGCATATTTATTACTACGTTTTTCTTTCCATTCAAGTATTTCATCATATATTTTTCTTTTAAACAATATTTTAGCCATATAAAATCACTTCTCTGAACATAGTGTAACGCAAATCCCCATTCGTGTAAACCATTTTTCTGCGCAAATCCCCGTTCTTTTATCATCAATATCTACGCAAATCCCCATTCATGCGCAAACAATTTGTGGCAGTCTTGTAGCACATCCGCATTTTTTACTATTTTGCGGATGTTTTTCAAAATTAATTTTCGCCATTTGTGGCATATATATGCAATCCATTATTTACTTTACCATAATCTTCCCATTCAGTGCCGCAAACACTTCCTGCTTCTTCTCTGCCGTACATTCTGCATAGATATCCATAACGCCATCATCGGATTGTTGTCGGACAAAGAAAAAGAACCCGCCCAAGTGACTAACTAAGCGAGTTCCCAATCAGTACATGCGGGTAGCCGGACTTGAACCGGCACGGAGTCGCCCCCGAGGGATTTTAAGTCCCTTGCGTCTGCCTATTCCGCCATACCCGCCGACACCTGTGACAATATTACACGCCGGAGCGTGTAATGGGTGGAGGTGGATTCGAACCACCGAAGCAATTTGCAGCAGATTTACAGTCTGTCCCCTTTGGCCACTCGGGAATCCACCCATGCCGGGCGCATAAAACGTCCTGACAATGAAGAATTGTAGCATAGTTTCCGGCAAATTGCAAGTAGTACAATCAAACCCGCTACCCTTTAATGTAACAATTCAGCCCGCGCCATTCGCAAAGCCGCGCTTACGCGCTTCTCGTCGCTCCGCGACTTCCTTTACTCATCAAAAAAGCGCTCCCTCGGTTGCCGTATCCAGAGTAAAATTCGTGCGAGCACGAATTTCCCGTCATGTCTGGCGGCTGAGGGAACGCCATCTGCTTTTAAAACTGTATGGGCTTTACATCCGCTGTCAACGGCTCCATCTTGTATTCCGGAAACTGCTCGATCAGATCCTCCAGGCAAAGCACCGTATTATAAATGATATCATGTGCCAGCATCACCACCTTTTTCCGGCCCAGCGTACTCTCTCTGGCGTTTCGGAGCAGTACCTCCGGCTCATTATTTCTTGTGGCGTCCTCCAGGCTCCCGTTCCAGTCAAAATAGACAAATCCCCTCTCCGTCATCTCTTCGATAATGTCCTCATACACATCCTCATTGTAAGCATTGATGCTGCCTCCGGGGAAACGGAAGAACTGCACTTCCACACCGGTCACCTCATACACGGCATCATATGCGGCCTGAAAGTCTTCCAGGTAACTGTCCACACTCTCGTAGATCTCCTTATAGTCATGATGGTTGCAGTGGATACCTATGGTATGGCCTTCCTCCACGATTCTCCTGGCAACCTCGGGATGTTTCCGCACATTTTCCCCTACCACAAAGAAAGTGGCCTTGATGTCATGCTCCTTCAGGATATCCAGCACGGCCGATGTATTTTCCTCGGAAGGGCCGTCATCGAACGTTAAGTACATGGTCTTTGGATAAAAATAATACTGGATCCCCCAGGCGATCCCCGCTGCGGCCTTTTCCTGATATACAGGGTCGCTGAGCAATTCCCGCTCTCCGTCATTGGATATAAAGCCCGTCTCGATCAGACAGGAAGGCATAGATGTCTCCCGGATCACGTACAGATCGTCACTCTCCACCAGCCCACGGGCCCTGGCGTTGGTCTGTTCCAGCGCCCCCATATTTACCAACTGAGCCAGCCGCCTGCTCTCCTGATCCTTGCCGCTGTACCAGGTCTCGATCCCAGCGGCTGATTCCTCCTCACAGGCATTTTGGTGTATGCTCACAAAGATATCCCCGCCCATCTCCTCCGCCAGACGTACTCTCTCTTCCAGTGAAAACGCCAGGTCATCCTCCCTGGTCAGGACGGATTCGATCCCCAGCGATTCCAGCTCGTCCGCCAAAAGCAAAGCAATATCCAGGTTGATTTCCTTTTCCGTCATGCCCTCCCTGGAACACCCTTCATCCACACCGCCGTGGCCGGGATCGATGACAACGAGAGGTTTGTCCGGCTCCTCGCTCAAAAGGACGATCTCCCCGGCGCCGCCCTCCGGTTCCGCAGGCTCCGCGTTCACGTTGCCCGGCAGCTGCACACTTTCCATTACAGCCACGCTTTCCGGCTCCCCGTGGCCTGCCGACGTAACGCGGACGCCGCTCAGTATCCCTGCTGCCAGAAGGAGGACTGCCATGAGAATAACAGAAATCAAGTGCTTCTTTCTCTTTCTGCGCTTTCTCCCCACTCGGTCAAAATACGGCCCCCTTCTGTCATATTCGCTCATCCTGACCAGCCTGACTTCACCTGTCCGCCTTCCGAAACCCTGCCCGTACATTACAGCATCCTCTCTTCTGCGGTTTCTGCTTTCCGCTGTACTCTGCCGCCGGAGAAGAAAAGAGCTTCTCCGCAGCCGTTAAGAACAGCATATCGGGAAGCTCCGTCATAATTTCATATTTTTGGCATAAAAGTCTCATCTTTTTCCCATCAAATTTGCATCGAGCCCTCTCTCACCGACCTATCTGGAGATCTTTAAAAACAGTTCATTGATCCCTTCATAAAAGCCCACTGTCACCACCGTACTGCCCTCCATGCCGACGAAGCTGTACTTCTTGAAATACGGGGTTGTCTCAGACAAAGGATTGGCGCCTTGATAATCCTCCGGTTCCTCCAATTCCATATACTGGGCCCATGCCTGGATAATGGCGTCCGCGTCTACGTCCTCCCACCGGGAGATTTCCGTCCGCACGTAAAATTCATATACTTTCCCCGTATCTGCATCCACATAAGCGTCCAAAAGCCGATTTGCCCTGTTCATGGTCTGTTTTTCGGTGTCCAGGCTGATCTTCCACACCAGCACATTGTTCCTCGGCTCCGGCACGTCTATCGCGGAATACATCACCGCGCTGTAAGAATTCTCTGTCAGTTCCTTCACAGACTGGGGCAGGATCCCAAGCTCCTTCAGCTCCCCGATCCCTTTGTTGCACAGCTCCACCCCAATACTCTCCGAAACCTCCTGTCCCGAGGAATCTTTTCGGTTCACCACCATGGCGAACGTTCCCGTCAGATCCTGATAATCCAGATTGACCGCATCTTCTGTCCGGGTCATGGCATTTTGGTCGCTCTCCGGCTGGATCTGGTTGTTGAGGCATTTGGAAAGGATATAGAGCTTTTCACCACTGCTTAAAGCATAGCGGTAGCCTTCTGTGCCGGTCTCTATTTCCTGGGTCTTTAGCTGGTCCAGGATCCCCCTGTCCCGGTATCTGGCCAGGGCTTCCGGCCCCCAAACCGCCAGCCCTGTGATCGCCACTGCCAGGGGGATCAGCAGGAAATTGATCTTTGTTTTCTTCTTATTTTCCTTCTCCATGATTCCGCTTCCCCTCCTCCGGCGATGACGCCGGCAGTTCAAAGCTGATACAGGTTCCCTTTCCCACCGCGCTCTCAATAGAGAGCTGGCTATGGTGCAGCCTCAGGATCTCCACACACAACGCCAGGCCCAACCCTGCGCCGTTTTTGCTGCGGGAGCGGGACTTGTCCACCATGTAAAAGGCTTCCGTGACCTTTTTCAGATCCTCCTCCGGGATGCCCACGCCGTAATCTTTTACCTGGAAAGCATATCCTTTTTCCGTATTCCACCCGGATACTTCCACCACATCTCCCTCGTCGGATGCTTTAAAGGCATTGTCCACAAGGTTTAATAACACGGACTTCAGCAGATTTGCCTCCGTGTAGACGGTTCCCGGATCGAAGCGGACACGCAGCGTCTGATCCGTGTTTCCCGCAAACATATCCTCCAGATACCGGAAAAACACTTCCGCCTCCACAGGCTGCGGATCCAGCTGTTCCCTTTTGGTGACGATGATATCCAACAGCCGGAAGGACATGCTTTCAAGCCGCTTGCCCTCCGTGTATATATAGTTTGCCGATAGAAAATGCTTCTCCTCGTCCAGCTGCCTGGACCGAAGCAGATCCGCATAGCCGATGATAGCGGTAAGAGGCGTCTTTAGCTCATGGGCAAAAGCCGCAATAAAATCCTCCCTGATCCGGACCTCCTCCTGAAGTTCGCCGATGGTATCTTCCAACACATTCGCCATCCGGTTAAAATCCTGGGTCAGCTGGCCCAGCTCGTCATTACTGACCTGCCTGGCCCGATAGCCGTAATCCCCCGCCGCCATCTTTCTGGTAGCCCCTGCCAGCAGACGGATAGGCTTGGTCAGCAGCATACAGACAAAAAAGATGACCATCGCGCTGCAGATCAGCATCACCAATGTCACCTGCCGATACACGAAAAAACTCGTAGCACGTTCCTCAAAAACCTGGGTCACGTCCTCCATGGTCTCCAGATATAGGTTTCGGTCCATAACGTTGACTACAATGCCGGTATGTATATAATAATTACTTCCCTGCTGGAACACCTTCCAGACAATGTTGTCTTCCTCGATGCTCTGCAGAAGATCCTGATCCTCTGTGAATCCATCGCTGGCATACAATACCTTCCTGCCCTCCCCGGAAATCCGCAGGAGCCGACCCGAGCCCTGTCCTCTGCGCTCCAGATTGACGCCGATTTCCTGAACCGCGGTATCCTGCAGGATATCATATTTACCGGGAATGTTCAGCGCCGCCGTCTCCAGGGCAAATTGAAGAATATTGCTGTCATCCAGAGCCTGGCTTACTTCTCTGTCCAGAGCCATCTCAAACACATAATTTACAAAAAAATAACCGCTCAGGCCAAAAGCCGTAGCCATCGTGATCATTGTCCATAGCAGGATCTTATACAAAAATTTCATGGTTCAGATCTCCAACCGATACCCAACCTTGTACACTGCCACAAGATTGTCCTCCCAGCCCATTTTCCGGCGCAGCCTCTGCACATGCAGATCCAGTGTGCGGCTGTCCGCCAGATACTCGTCCCCCCACACTTTCTCGTACAGGTTCTCCCGGAACAGAGCAATATTTTTATTGCGGATAAACAGCACCAGAAGCCCGTATTCCTTGTTGGTCAGCACCACAGGCTTTCCGGCCTTCGTCACCTTTCTCGCCTCCACGTCCACGGATACATCCCCGGCGGTGAGTACGCTTTCCGTCTTATTGTACCGGCGGAGGACCACTTCCACCCGCGCCACCAGCTCCACCACATCGAAAGGCTTTACCAGATAATCTTCCGCACCCAGCTTCAGGCCCTTGACCCTGTCTTTCACCTCATGTTTCGCGGTGATAAAGATCACAGGAATCTTCATGGGCCGTATATACTCCATGATATCGTAACCATCCGCTCCGGGAAGCATGATATCCAGCAGGATCAGGTCAAACGGCTCCCTTTCGATCAGATCGATGGCCTCTAAACCGTCCTGCACTGCCTTGCACTGGTAACCCGCTGCAGACAGATTGATATCGATCAGGTCACAGATCGGTTTCTCATCGTCTACGATCAATATCTTTATCATTCCTCCGTTGTCCACCCCCAGTATTCTCTGATCTGTGTCACCAGACCGCTCACCGTATCTTCCTCGGAACACTGATAGATATCAGAAAATCCGGTATCCTCTTCAAATCCGTCCGTCCGCTGATAATAAATGCTGCACACCGTGTCCACCATCAGTTCCCCGCCCGGACCCGCATAGCTGAACCGGCTCAGCACCAACACGTCTTTCATTCCGTCTCCGTCCAGGTCATCCCGGCAGTCCATTCCCTTCAGGGCATACAGATTGTCATAATCCCCCATGGGCTGAAAGCTCCATACGATATAACCCTGGTCGTTCACCAGATAGATCATGAACACATTGTACTCTCCCATAGTGATGACGCCGGGCACCACCAGCAGACGGCCCTGTTTCTCAAAATTCCTGTAATAGCACTGCTCTTCGTAGATCTGAAAGCCGTTATCCAAAAGTTCCCCCAGGGTCGCAGCCGTATAAAGCGCCTCCGTGGAATTGCCGTCCCGCACATAAGACACAATGAAGCTGACGCTTTTATTCATGCTGAACCGATTGATCTTGTCGGAAATACGCCAGTCCCGATAGAAGAAACCATCCCCCTGAAAAAGCACATCACCCACTTTATAAGTCTTTCTGGCATAGCTTCCCGTCTCGTTCTGGCAGTTGGTGATCAGCACGATGTCCTTGCGGCCGTCTCCGTTTAGGTCCTGAAAGGAAACCGACGCGATGTCCCTGGTCGGCTGCTCCAGCTGCCCGAGCCATTTATAATTGGTCTCCAGCTGATTTGTCTTATAGAGAACTTTCCCGCTGCTGTCCGTGATCAGCACTGCCAGCCTATGATAAGTTTCATTGAAGATGGGAAGAAAGATGACCTCTTCCTCCCCAAAAGTCTCCAGCAAGACGGGAAAGCTCTGACTCTCCACGGCAGTGTACCCGTACTCTTCTATGTCCTCCGTCCGCTCTATGGCTGCAAAGTCCGCCTCATACTCCCGATATAGTTCCCACAGCCGATCCGTACTCTCTTCCGCCCTTGCGGGAACAGACAGCAGGACGCACAGACAGGCCGTCAGGACCGCACAGATGCCTCTTCTGTCCACCTGCAGCTCCTTTCTTTAGTCCTCCGAATACTTTAACACCACCGCACAAGTCCTGGGAAGCTCGATCCGGATCTTGCCCGCTGCCACCTCATAATCCCGGCCGCCAAGGCTGTAGCCGTGCTCATCGGTCCAGATCAGCACCTTCATCTTTCCGTGCTTCGGTGTGCCGAGATCCCACACATACACATCTTTGGTGATGGGATAATTGTTGTTGTTCACCAGTATCACACATTGGCCTCCGCGGTGGAATCGCCCGTAAGCTATATAATTGTAATCCCTGTCTACATACTTGATGGAGCCTCTGCGCAGCTCGTCATTCTCCCGGCGGATACGGATAATGTTCCTGTGGAAAGAGATCAGTTCCTGATCCTCATGCCCCCAGGGATACGTCCGGCGGCTGTCAGGATCCGTAAAGCCGCACACACCGGCCTCATCACCGTAATAGATCGTAGGCGCCCCCATCCAGGTCATCTGTATGACCACAGCTTCCCGGAATACCGCCTTATTTACGCCCTGCTCCGCCGCCTGGGGCCCCAGGGTGCCGGTCCTGCCTACCTTGTGATTGGTCCTGGTCAGGAAACGGGAATGGTCGTGGTTGGACAGTTCATTCATAGCCACCCGCCAGCTTGGCATGGCAAAATTAGAGGTATGGTGCTGGATAGCGCTCCAAAAGCTGTCCGCATTCCCCAGCAGATCTTCCCGGAAATCGTCACTGTGCTTCTCCATGCCGGTCAGGAACCAGGTCACAGGCTCCATAAACGCGTCATAGTTCATCACTGTATCCCACTCGTTGCCCTGAAGCCAGTCTCTCGTCGTGCCGTAATGTTCCGCCAGGATGATCGCCTCCGGATTGGCTCCTTTCACAGCCTTGCGGAACTCCTGCCAGAAATAGTGATTGTATTCCTGGCTCTGGCCAAGATCCGCCGCCACGTCCAGCCGCCAGCCGTCCGCGTTATATGGCGGGGAGACCCATTTTTTCGCGATCCGCATCACATATTCGAAAAGATCTTTGGAATTTTCATAGTTCAGCTTCGGAAGCGTGTCATGCCCCCACCACCCGTCGTAGGAACCGTTATAGGGCCAGCAGTCCTCCTGATGAAACCGGAAATAACTCCGATATGGGCTGTCCGCACTGACGAAGGCTCCCTTTTCGTAACCTTCCGCGTTCTCATAAATGCGCTCCCTGTCCAGCCATTTGTTAAAGGAACCGCAGTGATTGAAAACGCCGTCCATGATCACGCGCATCCCTCTTCTGTGGGCCTCTTCCACAACCTTGATAAAAAGCTGGTTGCTGGCCTCCAGGTTGGCCTTATTTGTCACCCGGTCGATATAGCGGGTCGCCTGAATATTTTCCCGCTGCCCATCGTGCAGCAGCTCTCCCTTGTCGCTGACCAGCTTTCCGAAATGAGGGTCGATATAGTCATAGTCCTGAATGTCATATTTATGGTTGGAGGGGGACACAAAAAGCGGATTAAAATAAATCACCTCTACCCCCAGATCCTGAAGATAATCCATTTTATCCAGCACTCCCTGGAGGTCTCCGCCGTAAAACTGCCTTACGTCCATCTGCGCGGGATACTGGTCCCAGTTCTCCGCCTTTGTCACGGGATTCCCGATATAGCAGTATTCCCCGGTCAGCACATCGTTTGTGGGATCGCCGTTGCAAAACCGATCTACGTAAATCTGGTACATCACCGCTCCCTTGGCCCAGCTCGGGGTCTTAAATCCCGGGAGAATGATAAAATCGTAATACTCGTTCTTATCGTGAGCCACCCCTCTGGTATCGTAGTAACCCATGATCTTCCCTGTCTGTACTTCAAAGTGATAAGAAAACTTATCCTCCCCCAGCTGTATCACCTGCGCGTAATAGTCAAAATGCCGGTCTGACTCCACTTTGCTCATCAGGTACTTTTCTTCCCGGCTAACCAGTATCACCCTGTCCACATTGTTCTTTGCGGTGCGGAACCGTATAGTCACCCTTTCGTAGGGAGCCGGCTCTTCCGGGGATACATAATCTTCCGTCGCGTCCGAGAAAAGGGCCCTCCTGTTAAACACCGGCCTCATATTTGCAAGGTAACGGCGATTATTCTCCAACTTGGTTATCTGTTCCAGATCAAACTTTTCGCTCACAGTCTGCCTCCTGAAATGATTCATTTGAAGTTTACCGCATAAAATATCAATATTAATTTTACTGATAAACCGTGCATAATTCAATAGTTTTTTATTCCAGAGCTGTGTGCCCGTATTTTCGTATATCGCCTTCAAAAACAGAAAGGACAGCCATGGGGTGACTGTCCTTTCTGCGAAGGTATTACTTCTTATGGGGTATAGCAAAAAATATATAATGTATTGGGGGTTACGCCTATTATAATAGCACCCCCATCAAAATTTGACTAGTTTCAAAATTCACAAATATTACAAAAAAGAGATTCCTTTTTTGTCTATTTTTACTACGCCGGATCAACGTCTGCATTGACGGCAAACAGCGCTTCAAATTCCTCCCTGCCGATCTTTTCTTTCTCCAGCAGCAGCTCCGCACAACGGTGCAGTACCTTTTCATGCTGGAGGATCAGAGTTTTTGCCCGGGAATAACACTCATCGATAATTCCCTTGACCTCTTTATCGATCTGGCCGGAGACCGCCTCGGAATGGGATTTCGCATGGGCCAGATCACGTCCGATGAATACCTCGTCGTCGTCATCGTCATAACAGATCACGCCGATATTTTCCGACATGCCAAACCGGGTCACCATCCTCCGCGCCACCTTTGTGGCCTTCTTGATATCGCTGGAAGCTCCGGTGGTGATGTCCTTAAAAATGATCTCTTCCGCGATCCGACCGCCAAGAGACACCATGATCTCCTGAAGCATCTGCCCCTTCGTCATGAACATCTCGTCCTTCTCCGGCAGAGGCATCGTATACCCTGCGGCCCCCAGGCCCGTGGGAATGATGGATACTGTGTGCACAGGGCCCACGTCCGGCAGTACATGAAAGAGAATGGCATGGCCCGCTTCATGGTAAGCCGTAATGCGCTTTTCCTTGTCGGAAATAATACGGCTCTTCTTCTCCGCACCGATACCAACCTTGATAAAAGCTTTGGAAATGTCCTCCTGGGCCAGGTATCCCTTCCCTTTTTTGGCCGCGTTGATGGCGGCCTCGTTCATCAGGTTCTCTAAATCTGCGCCGGTAAACCCTGCAGTGGTCTGAGCCACCTGCTTTAAGTCCACATCCTGCGCAAGCGGCTTATTCTTCGCGTGTACCTTCAGGATATCTTCCCTCCCCTGCACGTCGGGAGAACCCACCGCTACCTTGCGGTCAAACCGCCCGGGCCGCAGGATGGCCGGATCCAGGATATCTACCCTGTTTGTGGCCGCCATGACGATGATGCCCTCGTTGACCCCAAAACCGTCCATCTCCACCAGCAGCTGGTTCAGGGTCTGCTCTCTCTCGTCGTGGCCGCCGCCCATGCCGGTACCCCGGCGCCTGGCTACAGCGTCGATCTCGTCAATAAAGACAATGCAGGGTGCGTTCTTCTTTGCATCCTCAAACAGATCCCGGACGCGGGAGGCACCCACGCCCACGAACATCTCTACAAAATCAGAACCGGAAATACTGAAAAAGGGAACATTCGCCTCCCCGGCCACGGCCTTTGCCAACAGGGTCTTTCCGGTGCCGGGAGGCCCCTCCAGCAACACACCCTTGGGGATCCTGGCGCCCACCCTGGTATATTTGCCGGGCTCCCTCAGGAAATCCACAATCTCCTCAAGCTCTTCCTTTTCCTCCTTCAGGCCCGCAACCTGCTGGAAATCAACTGTCTTGTCTCCCACGGACATACGGGCGCGGCTTTTCCCAAAATTCATCATCTTGGCGTTCCCGCCGTTGGCATTCTGGGCATTTACCATCATGAACAGGAATATGCCCACCCCGATAACGATCAACATCGGAAGCAGTGTAGTCAAAAACCATCCTTCCCTGGGCACATCCTCCACCATAGGGTCATAGCCATAGCTTCTGACAAGCTCTTCCATCTCCACGATATCCGTCACAAACAATCTCTTGTTCGTGCCGTCCGACAGCCCGATCTCCACAGCGCCGGTCGGCGTCTCACTGTTGGGGATGATCTCCAGCTCCACCACGCGTCCGGCCTCCATATCCTGGATCAGCTGTGCCCTGGTGTAATCCTCTTCCTGGTTCCGGATGCTCATCCGGTTCACCAGACCTACCACGATCAGCAGTACAATGATAAAAACAAAATATGATAAGAAACCTCTTCCGCCCTGTTTCAACTTCACACAAGCCCCCTATTCAGTCAAATTCCACTACCCCTATGTACGGCAGATTGCGGTATCTTTGGTCATAATCCAATCCATAGCCTACCACAAACTTATCCGGGATCTGGAATCCTGTATAATCTACCTTTACATCTACCACACGTCTCTCCGGCTTGTCAAGCAAAGTACACAATCTCAGGGAAGCAGGCCCTCTGTCCCGGAGCATTTCCATCAGATAGCTCAACGTCCTCCCGCTGTCCACAATGTCCTCCACTACGATCACATCCTTATCCTTCAGAGATTCGTCCAGATCCTTTACGATCTTTACGACTCCGCTGGATTTTGTATCGCTGCCATAACTGGACACTGACATAAAATCCAATGACACCGGAACGGTGATCCGCTTTGCCAGCTCACAGAGAAAGAAGCTGCCTCCCTTCAGCACACAGACCAAGTGCACCTGCTTTCCCGCATAATCCCGGCTGATCTGCTCTCCGATCGCCTTGATCCTGGCATCTACCTCTTCCTCTGACAAAAGTACCTTAATATGCTCCGCCATCCTTTTCCTCCGTTCCTCTGCCTGCGCAGTTCCCTATTAATTTTACCTGCAAAACACGTTTTGTATTCCCGTTTACCTTGTAATATTCGCTGATACGGTACCCGGTCAGCCAAAGCACATGGTTCCCCTCAGCCAGCACCGGTATCTTCCCCCTGTCTTCTCTCGGGATCTTTTCCGTGATCATATATGCTTTCAGGGATTTATGGATCATCCCTCCTCTGCCGTCAGACAGGCTCAGGAAATCTCCTGTCTGCCGATAACGAAAGACCGGCGATTCTTTTATTTTATCACAATCAAACCACTTCGCACAATCATTCCCTGGAACTTTCTGCCTTTTTTTTATATAAAAAACCGAGATCTCAGCCGTTCTGCCGTCTCCAAGATCAAAACAGACAGGCTGCGGTGCCTCTTCCGCCGGAAGCGGCACCTTCCAAAACAGCTTCCGGCATTTCGGTTCCGGCTGCCGCAGGCTCAAAAAAACCTTATCGTACCGTTTCTCCGCCTCTATACCGAAAGGAAGGCATATCTGCGGATTTCCTTCCTTTTCAAAAAGCGCAAGCACATCGTCTACATGTCCGGCGGAAATATCCCTTCCCCCCGGGGCCAGCTCCCGAAGCAGCCCATAGAGCACCCGCTTCCGGATGGCAACATGCAGCCGCCCAAACCTCTCGATATCCACCGCATATTTCTCAGGCCCGGCTTCCTCCCCGGGCTTTTGCGCCGCGCCCCGGACCGACACACAGCCCCTCCGGGCCTCCTGCGTCTGCTGTTCCAGATAATCCTCCAATTCCGACAGCATGTCCGCGGTACGGCAGAGATGCCCCACAACCCCCTCCGATACCTCCTGTTCCGCACAGGGAAGGATATGATGCCGGATACGGTTTCTGGTATAATTGTCTTCCCCGTTGGTACAGTCTGTGCAGAAAGGAATCTCCCGCTGGGCCAGATAGCGTTCGATCTCTTTCCGCTCCAAGCACAAGAGAGGCCGAATGATCTGTTCCCGCACAGCCGGAATACCGCACAGCCCCTTAACGCCGCTTCCACGGAACAAGTGAAACAGCATAGTCTCCGCCCTGTCATTACAGTTGTGAGCCACAGCAATACGCTCCGCTCCGAACTCTTTTGCCACCTGACGAAAGATCTGATAGCGAAGGATCCTCCCCGCCTCCTCATGCGACCGCTTCTCCCGGGCTGCCAGTCCCCTTACATCCGCCTTTCGCAAGAAAAAAGGCACCTTCTCCCGGCGGCACAGCTCCCGCACAAATTCCGCGTCACTGCCGGCTTCCTCCCGCAGGCCGTGGTCCACATGCACCACAGCCAGCTCAAAGGGCACCTTTTTCCTATATTCCAGCAACACAAACAAGAGACAAACCGAGTCCGCCCCTCCGGAAACCCCGGCCACAACCCTCTGGCCGGGGAGCAGCATCGACTGCCGCTCCATATATGAAAAAACCTTTTCCTCTGTCTTTCTGCGATCATTCATATGAAGAATGTATCGCATTCCCAGCAAAAAATCAAGCTATTCCTGCCTTATATCCAGGACTTATATCCAGGACTTATGCCCAGGATAGAGTAACCGTTCAGCCCGCGCCATTTTCAAAGCCGCGCCGACGCACTTTTCGTTGCTCCGCAACTTCCTTTGCTCATAAAATGGCGCTCCCTCGGTCGCCGAATCCAGAGGAAAATTCGTGCAGACACGATTTTCCTCTGGGTACGGCAACCGGCTGAACCGTTGCCAGACATGATGGGAAATTTGTACAGGCACGATTTCCCATCAAATCAGGCGGCTGGCTGAACTGTTACTTGAATTTTACCAATTTTAAAATTTCTTGTTGCAAAGTAATCTTTTATATGATAATATTTACTAAAAGCATAATATTTCTTTTAGTTGATTAGATATCCAAACGGTCTTTCCGGTCTCAAAAATCTTATGCTTTTAAATCCATTTCAACAATTTAAAAGCAGGAGATTTTCCATACAATGAACGCGAAAGGCATGGCAGCCATCTCTCCTGCGGAACAGGAGGTTTCATATGGCTGATATGATTTCTTTGCAGTACGATTTCAGTTTCAAGCATCTGTTTCTCAACGAGGACATCCGCCGGTATTTTATCAGCGACGCCCTGGGGATCCCCTTGGAGGGAATCCGCTCCGTGCGGCTGGCCAACCCATATCTGTGGAAACGCTTCCGCCGGCAGAAACAGGGGATCCTGGATGTGATCATCGAGTTGAACGAGGACCGCAAGGTAAATGTGGAGATGCAGGTCCGGATGCTCTCCCACTGGGACAGACGCAGCTTGTTTTATCTGTCCAAAATGTATACGGAGGATCTGCTGATCGGGCAGAAATACTACAAGCTGAAGAAATGCATCTGCATCCACATTTTAGGCTTCAGCCTGGATGACCGTCCGGAGTACCACAAGGTATACCGGCTGCGTGACGAGACAGGGCACGAATATTCTGACATGCTGGAGATCCGTGTCATCGAACTGAACAAACCGCTGAGCGGAACGGATCCGATGGATGACTGGATCAGGCTTTTCAACGCAAAAACAAAGGAGGAATTGGATATGCTGCAGGCCAACACTAAAAATCCAGGGGTACTGGAAGCCATCAAAGAGGTAAGGATCATGAACTTAGGGAAAACCATGCGCACACTGTATGAAGGGCATATGAAGCAGATACGGGATCAATACGCCCGGGATGAATATGTCCGGGCAGAGGGCAGGGAGCAGGGCATGGAACAGGGCATAAAACAAGGCATGGCGCAGGGCATGGAACAAGGCATGAAACAGGGCATAAAACAAGGCAGGGCGCAGGGCATAAAACAGGGCATGGAGCAAGGCATGGAGCAAGGTATGGAACAGTTGAACCGCCTGAACCTTCGCCTGATCGCAGATGGAAGGTTAGAAGACCTGGAACGCGCCGCCAAAGATAAGGCTTACCTGGAAAAGCTGCTGGCGGAGTACGGAATCCGGTGAGAATGTGTTCTGTTGATACTGGTTTTGAAATATGGCATCTAGTGAAAAATGTGGCCGGGCAGAACTAAGCACCATCATGGGCGAACGGATACGCATGGAATGTGAAAACCAGGAGGGATTTCTCCGCCGGGAAGCTACCACAGTGAAACTAAAGGTTATGGCTGAGGCAAAATTGGATCAGGCTTTTTAACGCAAAAACAAAGGAGGAATTGGATATGCTGCATGCCAACACTAAAAATCCGGGGGTACTGGAAGCCATCAAAGAGGTAAGGATCATGAACTTAGGGAAAACCATGCGCGCACTGTACGAAGGGCATATGAAACAGATGCCCGGGATGAATATGTCCGGGCAGAGGGCATAGAACAGGGTATGAAACAGGGCAGGGAACAGGGCATGGCGCAGGGCATAAAACAAGGCATAGAGCAAGGTATGGAACAGTTGAGCCGCCTGAACCTTCGCTTAATCGCGGACGGCAGATTAGAAGATCGTAAGCGTAAAATCGCCCGCCTTTACCTCAGTTAGTTTTTCTGTCATACTTTAAAAAACTCATAAAACTATTAGT
>CANPYT010000030.1 GCA_947588705.1 uncultured Acetatifactor sp.
CGTTATGCCAATGCGGGAGACAGCAGAATCTATTATTTCAGAGACAATAAGATCATAGCCCAGTCCAAAGACCATTCCGTCTGTCAGGCGTCGGTGGATATGGGGCTGATCCGGCCGGAGGATATCCGGGGGAACGAGGACCGTTCCAGACTTTTAAAAGTTCTTGGGGGCGAGGAAAAACTGAACATCAAGATACACTACCCGCCGATCCGAGTGCAGAACGGAGATGCTTTCCTGATCTGCAGCGACGGCTTCTGGGATTATGTCTACGAAGCCGAGATGGAGGCGGACCTTTTGAAATCCGACTGCGCGGAAGTGTGGGCGAAGCACATGCTGAAGCGTCATATTCTGCGGGCACAGAATAAGGGGGACAATTACACGGTCATCTGCGGAATGATCCATCTGGATGAGGACGATGTATTTGAAGAGATACCGGACCCGCCTCCTGGGAAGGGAAGAACGCGGGTGTCCGAAGCGCGGGGGAGCCGCCGCAGGCTTTTCGTTGAACTGGCGGTTCTGGCTGTCATTCTGGCCATCCTGCTGGTAATTGCATTCCGGTGATTTCGCTTGAAACGGGAGTGTATTTTCATGTATAATAGAGGAGAAGCGGTTCGATGGTAACACTGGGTAATAAACTGTTATGCTCGGCATGTTTTTCACCAATAAAAAAAGAGCCTTGTAAAAAGTGCGGCTTTTCTGAAGAGAATTATGTGCCGGACAGTATGGTGCTTCCTGTGGGAACGGTGCTGATGGGCAATTTCATCATCGGCAGGGTTCTGGGGAGAGGCGGATTCGGAATCACTTACCTTGCCTACGATGTCAAATACAGTAAAGTGATCGCCATTAAAGAGTATTTTCCGGTAGAACTTGCCATGCGGAGGCAGGGCGAGACAGGGCTGATGGTGCGGGACAGGAAATCCGCGGAGATGTTTAAGGGCGGCGTCCTGAAATTTTACAATGAAGCCGGGTTTATTGCAAGGTTTGCCGACAGCGAGGGAATCGTCAAGGTCTATCAGTTTTTTTACGAGAACAACACCGCCTATTTTACCATGGAATACCTGACGGGCATGACGTTAAAAGATTATGTGATCAACTGCGGCGTCCTCACGGCGGGACAGGCGCTGCGCATTGCGGATCAGGCGGCAGCCGCCCTGCAGAAGATCCACAGTCAGAATGTGCTGCACCGGGATGTCTGCCCCGACAATATCATGCTCTGCAGCGACGGCAGCGTAAAAATTCTGGACTTTGGCTCAGCCAGGCAGGTCTTTCCCGAGGGCTCCCAGCTTTTGACGGTGATCCTGAAGCCGGGCTTTGCTCCGATCGAACAGTATATGCGCAAAGGGAAACAGGGGGAATGGACGGATATCTATGCGCTTGCCGCGTCTGTTTACTACGGACTGACCAGGCAGATTCCGGAGAATCCTCAGAACAGGCTGGAGGATGATTCGGATATGGAGAGCAACAGTTCTCATGTCGCCCCGGAGCTCTGGAGCGTTCTGTATAAAGCCATGAAGCTGAAGTACACCGACCGCTATCTCTCTACCGAAGAATTTCAGAAAGCGCTCGCGGATATTCCGATCAGACGCCAGAACATACGTATATCCGGCAGGACAATTCACAAAAAGGATACCGACAGTCCCCTCCGTCAGCTTCTTTCAAAGCTGTTTCGGGCCTGATGAGAGAAAAGGAGCGTAGTTGCGGATATGATAGAGGTAAATGGAAAGAAATTGTGCGAGAACTGTTTTTCTGAGATCTCCCAGGAGCCGTGCGCCTGCTGTGGATATGAGGCGCGGGAGGAGACGGACCGCAGCGTCCTGCAGGCGGGTACAAAACTGAACGGACATATCCTTGTGGGAAAGGTCATGGGGAAAGGAGGGTTCGGCGTCACTTATCTGGGCTATGACTGCAGAATGGATAAAGTGGTGGCCGTAAAAGAGTATTTCCCCAACGGCATCGTATACCGTTCCGGAGGGACGGAAGTGCTTCTGGCGGATGTAAAGTCCCAGGAGGTCTTTTCCAAGGGAGCGGATAAATTCTACGACGAGGCCCAGATGGTGGCGCAGTTCAACGGAAACCCTAATATTGTCAGCGTGTTTGAGTATTTCCGGGAGAACAACACCGTTTATCTGGTGATGGAATTTCTGGACGGCATCACGTTAAAGGATTACATCAAAAAACGGGAAAACCTTTCGGACGGTCAGGTGCTGTTTGTTTTCAATAAGATGGCGTCCGCCCTGAGCATTACCCACAGCGCGGGAGTGCTGCATCGGGACATTTCTCCCGATAATATCATGCTGTGCACGGACGGGAAGGTAAAGCTGATTGATTTCGGCGCTGCCCGCCAGATCATGGAGGAGAGCGCATCCAATCTTACTGTGGTATTAAAGCCGGGCTATACGCCCATGGAACAGTACACAAAGAAGGGGCAACAGGGGGCATGGACGGATATTTATTCTCTTGGGGTCTCCCTTTATTATGCGCGGACGGGGATCCTGCTGGATGATCCTTATGAGCGTCTGAACAGCGATAAGGAGTTTGAGGAGAACCGTCACGGGATCAACAGGGATCTATGGGCTATTTTAAAGAAATGCACGATGATCAGTACTTCAGACCGTTATGCCAGCGCCATTGAACTGAAAAAAGCCCTGGCCGGCGTTTCCGCTCCCTTAAGACCGGAACCCATTCCCGTAGGGAGCGAGGATGCGGGAAAGGAAGAAAACGGTTCCTCCGGGGCCGCGGACCGTTCCCCGCAAACGGATGAGCCCGGGGAAAAGGAAACGGGACAGACCGGGGGAGAACCGGAGGAGACGCCGCAGAATCTGACGGCGGATCTTCCCGTGGACGAGTCCGGCTATGACGCGACAGTCAATGTCTATAAAAAGAAGGGCGGCGGGAACCGTAAAAAACGGATCGCCGCAGTCTGCGCGGCCGTCGTGGTTCTGTTGTGCGCCGTTTCGGCCTTTATCGTGGCGCGGAGGGAAGAAGGTCCTTCTGAGGCCATCCATTACGAAACAGATCCTCCTGAGGCCAGCCCCTACGAAACGGATCCTCCTGAAGTCAGCCCCTACGAAACGGATCCTCCTGAGGCCAGCCCCTACGAAACGGATCCTCCTGAAGCCAGCCCTTACAAAACGAATCCTCCTGAAGTCAGCCCCTACGAAACGGATCCTCCTGAAGTCAGCCCATACGAAACGGATCCTTCTGTGGTCATCTCTTACGAAACGGATTTCGGAAATTACGGTGTGGGCAATCTGATCCCGAAGGAGAAGCTGGAATCCATTGAAGGAGACGTGCTTGTAACGCTGGAGATAGAGGCGGGAGATTTCGACCCGGAGGAAGACGGGAAGTTTTATTATAAACTTCGGCCTGTCACCGGGGACACTAATGTGAACATCGAAATAGTTGACACAGAAATTATTTTCATTGATGACGTTGGCTTTTTTTACGTGGGTCAGGATTGCAGCCAATTTTCTTTCACGGTCAATCAGGATCAGATCAGTCAGCTAAAGGGAATCGGATATGACGGCGAGAAGACGATTGAAGGAATCTGGTTTACCGGTACGAACATCAAGATCCGATCCGCCCGTCTGGAACCGGCGCCGCAGTAAGGCTGGATCAGACCGGTGCGGGCCCGGGGGAGAGGATCCCGGACCGCCGGACCTTAAACGGGAGAGCAGCGCGGGATAACCGGGAAGGGAGGGGCGGCTACGGATACGGAAAGTCTGGAGAAAAAGCTGAGAGAGGACAGTTTTTTTGATGAATCGGCGGTTCTGGAAGCCAGAGCGCCTGAAATCCATCGTCTCATCAATCAGTATATCATTGACAAAAACCTTTCACACGCTGACATCATCCGTATGCTCAATGTGGAGAGGAGCTACGGATATCAGATCCTCAACGGGAAACGTACACCCACCAGAGAACAGATGATACGGCTGGGTCTGATCTTTCAGCTTAAGCTGCCGGAGCTGCAGAGATTTCTGAAGGCTGCGGGAAAGCCGGCGCTGTATGCCAGGAATATGGCGGATGCGAAAGTCATCTATGCGGTGGAGCACGGCTTCGATTATGACCGTGCCTGTGAGTTTGCCATGGAAAAAGTATAGGATGGGACGATGCGGAAAATATGCGGAAGATGTTCTTCTCCCGTCAGGGGAAAATATTGTCCGGTGTGCGGCTATGACTGTGACAGCGCCGACGAATCGGTGGCGCTTACGGCGGGAACGGTTCTGGATCAGAGATATGTGCTGGGGCGGGTGATCGGATCCGGCGGTTTTGGGATCACATATCTGGCGTATGACACGGAAGAAGAAAAAACGGTGGCGATAAAGGAATATTATCCGAAAGGCGTGGCTTTGCGGGGAGAAGACAATCTTTCCGTGGAGCCGTATGCCTCCGCACAGGCAGATGAATTCAGAAAAGGGATGGAGAACTTTCGGAAAGAAGCGGAGATTCTGTCGGGCCTGGACACTGACGCTGTCATGAAGATATTCGGCGCGTTTTCGCAGAACGGAACAGTTTATTATGTCATGAAATATGTCCATGGGATCACCCTGAAGGAGTATGTTTCCCAAAAAGGGAAGATCACGGAGGGGCAGGCGCTTTATGCCGCCCGGGAGGCCGCGGCGGCTTTTGAGGCGATCCATGGGAAGAATGTGATCCACAGGGATCTGTCGCCCAATAATGTCATGATCGACATGGACGGCAGATTTCGTATCGTGGATTTCGGAAATGCAAGACAGTTTTTTACAAAAGAGGGAAAAAGCATGACGGTGAATCTTAAGCCGGGGTTCGCGCCGTTGGAACAGTATCAGCGTCACGGTAATCAGGGGCCATGGACGGATCTTTATTCTCTCGGCATGGTGTTGTACTATGGCCTTACCCTGAAGGTTCCGGAAGATCCCATGGACAGGCTGGATGACGACAGGATCTTTCAGGAGGAGCTGTCGCGCATGGATCCCGGACTCGCGGCGGTGCTTGGAAAGCTGTGTCAGGTGAAGGTACAGGAAAGGTACGCCTGTGTGCAGGAGCTGAGCAAGGCGCTGGACAAGCTGAAGATCGTTCCGGAATATTTCAGAACAGGTGATTGAGAAGATTACAGAAAATAAACACTATATTTGGATTTATCTGTAGATTTCGGTTTTCGGAGCCGCCAGGCATGGCAAATTTGATCATAGTATGCGGCCCGCATGCGGCGGGGAAAATGACCGTTGCGGAAAAAGCCTGAGAGATAAGTTGAAATACAATATGATGATGAATCATGACAGCATTGAAATTTTTGACAGGATATTTGGGTTTGGAACTCCGGCACAAAAAGAGTTCAATAAAAGAGCTGAAAGGCGGCCCTGCCGGATCCGGCAGGGCCGCCTTTCAGCCTTTATCAGTTTTTCTTGCGGAAAAGCGCCGCTTTTACAACTCCCTTCGGGTCTTTCACCAAAAGGATCACCAGCCAGATGACGAGACCGAGGGCAACCACGGAAAGCCCAAGGTAGAAATCATTGAGCATATCCGTCGGGGCCGGGGTAAAGTATTCTGCGTTAAGCTCCGCATACTCGAAGATCGCATCGACCAGCCACATCAGGGAAGCTCCCCAATACATCCAACAGAGCACACCGACCTTCATCTCGCTTTCCGGCGCACCCCTGTACCAGATGACGGTGCAGATAACGGCGGCGAAAACAGTAGTAAGTAATGTCATTTTTACACCCCTAGCGTACTTTAGCATACATACCAATCAAAATTTAAAAGTTTACTTTTAAACTTATACCCCTTGTGCGCATCGGCGCACATTAGTTCCATATTTGGAAGCTTGCCTTCAAATATGGATCCTTTCCGCTGTCAGCTTTCGGCGGGCAGTTCTTTTTGCGCTCTTTTTTCAATAGCGGAGCTCACGGCAAGCATACCTGCCCAAACAGCAGTTACCAGCGCCGCCATTGTAACGCCTACGGTTGACATTTCTTGAAGCATCTCTGCAGCGTCGGCGGGATTGGACGCCGCCGTAAGGAACGGGAACCAGGGAACGACCTCCCCATGCCATACATGCTCAAAGGCCAAAAGGGCAGAGCCGCCCCACAGAAGCTTGTTGAGCCAGCCGAGTTTCCTGGAAAAAGGAATCTTCTCCGCCTCGATGAGGTGCGTACCGTCGAACTGTACTTTTACCGTCTCAGGGGCTGCCTCCTTTGATTTCATAGCCTTTGCCGCGATTGTGGTAACGACGGCTTCAGCCGCCGGAACAAGAAAACATGCCATTGTTTTATCCTCCTACTCTCAAAATTTATTGTCCGTATGCCAAACAAAAAAGGCATACGTTGTCTCTCTTCAGAGAAAACGCATACCTTCAGAGTACGCTATTCGAAAAGGAAATCTGTAAAGCACTTCAGTGCTGACAGCCAGCTTCTGCTGAACTGTGTATATGATAGCGCATTCAAGGGGCATTGTCAAGATGCCCCGCAAAGCTTTTGCACCTCTGCGACAGCTTTTTGGATCAGTTCCGTCGTGCTTGCGGTTTCCGCTCCCGCAATAATATTGTCACAATGGCTGAACGGGATGAGGACGCGCTTGGCGCTGCTGCCCGCGATGGCAAGAGCCATCTTGGGGGTGATCTCTCCGAGCATGGAATCCGCTATGACGATCCCGATGGGGCCGACGATAATGTCCGCTTTTTTTGAGCAGACAGCGACAGCGTTTTCGCCGGTCGCGGCGGAAGAAGCGCCGGCTTTTAGCATTGTGGCTGTTGCCGCCGCATTGGTCCCGACAGCCAGGATCTCAACGTCAGGTAATGCCTGCTTAATGGACGACACAAGCTGCCGTCCGATTCCGCCGCCTTGTGCGTCGATTACGAGTATGGTCATAATAGAAAACCTCCGGATTTTGTATCTGTTTAAAATGTATTGTAACATTCTTTTGGAGATTTTTCTATAAAAGATTGTCGTATCTTCTATTATTGACTTCTTCTATTGACAGGCAACTGATAGTCAACAGTTGACAGGTAACAGTTCAGCCCGCGCCATCCGCACAAAGCCGCGCTGACGCGCTTTTCGTCGCTCCGCGGCTTCCTTTGCCCTGGTTTTGCCCTGGCTGATTTGTTACGTTAAAATGTTGTGGCTTGAGGGGAGGCATTGACGGCGGTTCGGCAAAAGACTTTAACAATGTAGTTGACAAAAGCGGACGGAAATATTATTCTATACCTGTGCTTTCAAATATGTTTTGGGCATGTATATTAAGATTATTGAGGAGGAATACCATGTCGCGAGTATATAATTTTTCTGCAGGCCCTGCCGTGCTGCCGGAGGAAGTGCTGAAAGAGGCTGCTGACGAAATGCTGGATTACAGAGGAACGGGAATGTCCGTCATGGAGATGAGCCATCGTTCCAAGGCATATGACACCATCATCAAAGAGGCGGAGGCGGATCTCCGGGAGCTGATGAATATCCCTGACAATTATAAGGTCTTGTTCTTACAGGGGGGCGCGAGCCAGCAGTTTGCCATGATCCCCATGAACCTGATGAAGAACCGGAAGGCTGCCTATATCGTGACCGGCCAGTGGGCAAAGAAGGCTTATCAGGAGGCCAAGATCTTTGGCGAGGCCGTGGAAGTGGCTTCCTCCGCCGACAAGACGTTTTCCTACATACCGGACTGCTCCGACCTGGATATCCCGGAGGATGCGGATTACGTCTATATCTGTGAGAACAATACCATTTACGGGACCAAGTTCTGGAAGCTGCCTAACACCAAGGGCCACACGCTGGTGGCGGATGTTTCCAGCTGCTTTTTATCCGAGCCTGTGGATGTGACGAAGTACGGCGTGATCTACGGCGGCGTCCAGAAGAATGTGGGCCCGGCGGGTGTGGTCATCGTCATTATCCGGGAGGATCTGATCACGGAGGATGTGCTTCCCGGCACACCGACCATGCTGCGCTATAAGATCCACGCGGACAATGGTTCCCTATACAATACCCCGCCCGCATACGGCATCTATATCTGCGGCAAGATATTTAAGTGGATCAAGAAGATGGGCGGCCTTTCGGCCATGAAGGAGAGGAACGAGAAAAAAGCAAAGATCCTTTATGACTTTTTGGATCAGAGCAAGCTGTTTCGGGGAACCGTGCGCCGGGAAGACCGTTCGCTGATGAACGTGCCTTTCGTCACCGGCAGCGAGGAGCTGGACGCGAAATTTGTAAAAGAGGCGAAGGAAGCAGGTTTTGAAAACCTGAAGGGGCATAGGACAGTCGGAGGTATGCGGGCCAGCATCTACAATGCGATGCCTATCGAAGGTGTGGAAAAGCTTGTGGAGTTCATGAAGAAATTCGAGGAAGAGAACGCCTGAAAAGGCGTCTGAAAGAGGAAGGCCATAGAAAGAGAGTTCCTGAAAAGAGGAAGGCCATAGAAAGAGAGCGCCTGAAAAGAGGAAGGCCATAGAAAGAGAGTTCCTGAAAAAAGGAAGGCCATAGAAAGGGAGTTCCTGAAAAGAGGAAGGCCATAGAAAGGGAGTTCCTGAAAAGAGGAAGGCCATAGAAAGGGAGTTCCTGAAAAAAGGAAGGCCATAGAAAGAGAGCGCCTGAAAAAGGAAGCCCTAAGAGAGAGTACGCCTGAAAGGGAAAGAACCGGAACTGAGATAAAAATAAGCCGGAAAGGGAAAATGGAGAGGAAAGCGATATGTATAAGATCAGTTGCCTGAACCCCATCGCAGAAGTGGGACTAAATAATTTCAGCGATCAGTATGAGATCACAAAAGAAGTGCAGGAAGCGGACGGAGTTTTGGTCAGAAGCGCTTCCATGCATGAGATGGAGCTTCCGAAGAAGCTTTTGGCAGTGGCCAGGGCCGGTGCGGGAGTGAACAATATCCCGCTGGATAAATGTGCGGAGCAGGGGATCGTGGTGTTCAACACTCCCGGGGCAAACGCCAACGGCGTGAAGGAGCTGGTGCTGGCGGGTATGCTGCTGGCGGCCAGGGATGTGGTTGGCGGCATCGAGTGGGTGAAGTCCGCAAAAGAGGATGAAAATATCGCCAAGGCTGCAGAGAAGGAAAAGAAAAATTCCGCCGGGACGGAGATCATGGGGAAAAAACTTGGCGTGATCGGCCTGGGGGCAATCGGCGTCAAGGTGGCGAACGCGGCTGTGGCGCTGGGGATGGACGTGTATGGGTATGATCCCTATCTGTCCGTAACCGCCGCATGGAACCTGAGCCGCTCGGTAAAACATGTGCTGAATGTAGATGATATCTATTCGGAATGCGATTATATTACCATCCATGTTCCTCTGCTGGATTCCACCAGGGGCATGATCAATGCCGAGGCCATCGGCAAGATGAAGAAAGGCGTGAATATCCTGAATTTTGCCCGGGATCTTCTGGCAGACGAGAAGGATGTGCTGGAGGGATTAAAGAGCGGCAGGATCGCCCATTATGTCTCTGATTTCCCCAACCCCGTCACGGCGGGCCAGCCGGGATGTATCGTTATCCCTCATCTTGGCGCCAGCACGGAGGAGTCTGAGGACAACTGTGCGGTGATGGCGGTGGAAGAGCTGATGGATTATCTGGAAAACGGGAATATCCGCAACAGTGTGAATTATCCCGCCTGCGACATGGGCGTCTGCGCCCAGGCCGGACGTGTGGCTATCTTCCACAAAAATATTGCCAATATGATCACAAAGTTTACGGCTGTATTTGGCGAGAAGGGGATCAATATCAGCGATATGACGAATAAATCCAGGGGAGAAGTCGCGTACACCATGATGGATGTGGAAGCGGCGCCCACGGAGGATATCGCGGCGGCGCTGGAAAAGATCGAGGGCGTGTTCCGGGCAAGAATTGTGAAATGAGAAAAAGGGAACTGTAGTAATACTTTAATCATGTAATATTCATGTAACAATCATAAAAGAAATCAAAGCGTAAAAAAGGGGCTTTCGCGCGGATGCGAAAGCCCCTTTTTACCGGTTTTCCCGGACAGGCTCCCCGAATGGGAAGGCAAGTCTCTGCGGTCAGCGGAACAGCAGCGGCGAGCTGCCGTCGAAGCCGTCATTCAGGTCCTGCAGGCTCTCTTTTAATTTTTGGTTGGAGGAAGCGCTGGCCTCGCTCTGGAGATCCATGTACAGGATGAATACGTCTTCCAGGGCCATGCCTTTTTCGGTGGCGATCTCTTCCATCACGGGCCTGAGTTTTTCCAGCTGGACGGATACCTGAACTTTCTGAGGGTCGATATCGCCCAGCACATTTTCCGCATACGCGTTGATCCGCGCAAGAAGCGCTTTATTTTCTTCTGTCATTTCCTTTTCCGCCTTTCTTCCCGGCTTCCTCTGACATGCGGATATGTTTCCGCAGAGGCCGGTTTGTTGATCTTCCGCTAAACCTTGTAACAGTTCAGCCAGCCGCCATTCGCAAAGCCGCGCTTACGCGCTTTTCGGCGCTCCGCGCCTGCCTTTGCTCACAAAAAAGCGCTCCCTCAGCCGCCAGACAAGATGGAAAATCTGTACAAGCACGATTTCCCATCAAATCAGGCGGCTGGCTGAACTGTTACCAAGTTCTTTATCAGTTTATCATCAGATGCTTGTTATGTATAGTGATTTTTGATAAAATAAAGAAGAATTTACCTGAGAAAGGATGATATAGGATATGGCAAAGATCAGACCATTTGCGGCGTACCGCCCCGCGGAGGGCATGGAGAGCGGGATCGCGGCGCTGCCTTATGACGTGTATGACCGGGAGGAAGCGCTTGGGGAGGTGCGCAGAAACCCGGGATCCTTTTTGGCGATAGACAGGGCGGAGACCCATTTCAGCGCGGAGACAGATGCCTATGCGCCGGAGGTCTATGAGAAGGCTAACAGCCTGCTGCGGCAGAGGATCGAAGCGGGGGATTTTGTGAAGGAGCCGAAAGCCTGTTTTTATCTCTATCAGCAGACCTGGCAGGGACGGAGCCAGACAGGATTGGTGGGCTGCGCTTCCATTGATGACTACCTTCAAAATGTGATCAAGAGGCACGAAAACACCAGGGCCGACAAAGAGGAGGATCGGATCCGCCATGTGGACGCCTGCAACATGCAGACAGGCCCTATTTTCCTTGCCTACCGGAATCATGCCGGGCTGAGGCAGCTTATGGATTCCTCCAAAGCGGACAAGCCGATTTACGATTTTGTCACCGATGACGGGGTAGGCCATCGGGTATGGGTGATAACCGATGAAGGGAAGATCCGGCAGATCCAGGCATGTTTTGAGGCTATCGATTCTATTTACATAGCGGACGGCCATCACCGCTGTGCCTCCGCGGTAAAGGTGGGCCTGATGCGCAGGGAAGCCCACCCGGACTACACGGGGCGGGAGGAGTTCAATTATTTCCTCTCCGTGCTTTTCCCCGACGACGAGCTGCGCATTCTGGATTATAACCGGGTGGTGAAAGATCTGAACGGATTGACTAAAGAGGCTTTCCTGGAGGAAGTGGGAAAGAGCTTCCTTTTGGAGGAGAGGGGAGGGCAGCCATGCCGGCCTGAGCGGAAGGGAACCTTCGGGATGTACCTGGATGGGGAATGGTACCTGCTCACCGCCCGGGACAGCATCCGGTCGGAGGATCCGGTGGAGGGGCTGGACGTGTCTGTCTTACAGCGCTGCCTGTTGGGGCCGGTTCTTGGCATCCTGGACCCCAAAACGGATAAACGCATAGATTTTGTGGGCGGGATCAGGGGCCTTGGGGAGCTGGAGCGGAGAGTGCATGAGGATATGGAGGTGGCCTTTTCCATGTACCCCACCTCCATCGAAGAGTTGTTTGCGGTGGCGGATGCCGGAAAACTTATGCCGCCCAAGTCTACCTGGTTTGAGCCGAAGCTGCGAAGCGGCCTGTTCCTGCATGATCTTGAGATCCGATAGCGGCGGGGCCGCGGGCGGGGCGGCTTTTGCAAAACGGCCATGCGGACACCGCGGGGAGCGGAAGGAACAGCGGGGCGGCAGGCCGGAGAGAAAGAGAAGAAAAGAGTCGGGAGGAGAAGACTGGTATGACAAATAAACTCTATAAACTGATGAACTGGCCGGTGATCGAGGAGATCATCTACTCGGAGAGCGACGATCCCCATGCGGTCCTGGGGCCGCACAGGGCCGGGAACCAGACGCTGGTCCAGGCGTATTTCCCGGGGGCAAAGAAGGCCGCCATCGTCTATGAGGAGACAGGAAAGACAGTTCAGATGGAGAAGGCGGACGACGACGGTTATTTCGCCGCCCTGCTGCCGGAGGCGGAAGCCCCGGCCTACCATTACGCGGTGAAGGGGAAGAACGGAACGACCGTTACGCGGGGGGAGGCTTATCGTTTTAAGCCCCAGATCTCCAAAAAGGATACGGAAAAATTTAAAAACGGCATTCATTATACGATTTATGAGAAGCTGGGCGCGCATCCCATGGAGCTGGAAGGGGTCAAGGGAACGTATTTTGCGGTGTGGGCGCCGGATGTGCGCCGGGCCAGCGTAGTGGGGGATTTTAACGATTGGGACGGCCGTGTGCACCAGATGCGCAGGCTGTGGGATTCCGGGATCTTTGAGATCTTCGTGCCCGGGGCGGAGGAAGGCGCCAACTATAAGTTTGAGCTGAAGCTGAAAGACGGCCTCACTTATCTGAAGGCGGATCCCTATTGTAACGCGGCGCAGCTGCGGCCGGATACGGCTTCCGTGATCACGGACCTGCGGAGGTTCCGCTGGGAAGATAAGAAGTTCCTGGAAAAGAGGCCAGAGTTTCAGACAGGTAATGTGCCGATGAGCGTCTATGAACTGTATCTCGGCTCTTTCACCCATTCGGAGGAAGGGGAGAAGTACGCCAATTACCGGGAGATCGCGGCGGCGCTGATCCCTTATGTGCGGGAGATGGGGTACACGCATGTGGAACTGATGCCGGTGATGGAGCATCCCTATGACGCTTCCTGGGGATACCAGGTCATCGGATATTATGCGCCTACGGCCCGGTACGGTTCCCCCAGGGATTTCATGTATTTTGTAAATGAGCTGCATAAGGCGGGGATCGGCGTGATCCTGGACTGGGTGCCGGCCCATTTCCCCCGGGATACCTATGGCCTTTCCAATTTTGACGGTACCTGCCTGTATGAGCATATGGATCCCCGGAAAGGATGCCATCCCCACTGGGGCACACTGATCTACAATTACGGCCGCCCGGAGGTATCCAACTATCTGATCGCAAACGCGCTGTTTTGGGTGGAGAAGTACCATGTTGACGGTATCCGCATCGACGCGGTGGCCAGTATGCTCTACCTGGATTACGGAAAGGGAGACGGCCAGTGGGTTCCCAATATTTACGGCGGTAAGGAGAACCTGGAAGCAATAGAAATGCTCAAGCATCTTAATTCCATCATGAAAAAGCGGAATTACGGCGTACTGACCATCGCGGAGGAGAGCACCGCGTTCCCCCAGGTCACCGGAGACCTGGACGAGGGCGGGCTGGGCTTTGACCTGAAATGGAATATGGGCTTTATGAACGATTATCTGCGTTATATCCAGTACGACCCGTATTTTCGGAGCTATCACCACGGAGAGCTGACATTCAGCATGATCTATGCTTACAGCGAGAAGTTTATGCTGGTATTTTCGCACGATGAGGTGGTGCATGGGAAAGCCACGCTGCTTGGCAGGATGCCCGGCACGATCGAGCAGAAGTTCGCCAATCTGCGGCTGACATATGCCTATATGATGACGCATCCCGGGAAAAAGCTGCTGTTTATGGGGCAGGATATAGGGGAGTTTGACGAGTGGAACGAAAACCGCTGCGTGGAGTGGGAACTGGCGTCCCTGCCCGGGCATGAGGGGATCATGGCGCTGGTGAAGGATCTGAACAGATTCTACCGCGCCAGCCCGGAGCTGTATGAGCTGGATGACAGGGCGGAGGGGTTTGAGTGGATCAACAATATATCTGCCAACGAGTGCTATCTCTCCTATGTGCGCCATGGTTCCGGAAAAGACCAGCTCCTACTGGTGGTGGCAAACTTTTCCGGCGTTTCCCGCCAGATCACCACAGGCGTTCCCCTGGACGGGAAATACAAGGAAGTGTTCAACACGGACGCGGCGAGATACGGGGGGACAGGACAGGTCAACAACCGGGTCAGAAGGGCGAAGGACGTGGAATGGGATGACAAGCCCCAGTCCATAACGGTGAGCCTTGCGCCCCTTGCCGTCAGTATCCTGCGCTATATCCCCTACACGGAGGAGGAGCTGGCACGGAAGAAAAAACAGGAGTCGGAGCGGGCAAAAAAAGCGGAGGAGGCCAGGAAACAGGCGGAAGAGAGGGCCGCAGAGAAAGCGGCGGTGAAGGAAGCCGCCAGAAAGGCCGCACGGGAGGCGGCGAGGAAGGTCTTGGAGGAAGCGGAAAAAAGGGCTGCCGGAAAGGCCGGATCCAGGAAAAACGCCGGGGCGGCAGGG
Organism: uncultured Acetatifactor sp.; assembly: GCA_947588705.1. GTDB lineage: Bacteria > Bacillota > Clostridia > Lachnospirales > Lachnospiraceae > Acetatifactor. Next base: position 14,392 of record CANPYT010000030.1, read on the forward strand.
CAGGCCAGGGCGGAAAAGGCGGCTAAGAGCAGAAAGGCGGATTGAAAGGCATGGATTATGCGGAACTGATCTCACAGATAACTGCGGGGGCGCTGCATCTGGCGCTCAGGGTGTTGCTTGCGGTGCTGTTTTTCCTGATCGGCGTCCAGGTGATCAAGGCGGTGAGAAAGCTTATAAGGCGCTCCATGGAGAGGGCACATGCGGAAGTCGGGGCCACCCAGTTTGTGGATTCTTTTGTGAAAGCGGCCCTCTATGTGGTTTTGGTGCTGCTGCTGGCTTCCTCCTGCGGCGTGGACGCGGCCAGCATCGTGGCTGTCTTAGGCTCCGCCGGCGTGGCTATCGGCCTCGCGGTGCAGGGGAGCCTGTCCAATCTGGCGGGCGGTGTGCTGATCCTGATGCTGCGGCCCTTCCGGGTGGGGGACTATATCATAGAAAGCTCCACCGGAAAAGAGGGGACCGTGACGGAGATCCAGATCTTTTATACAAAGCTGCTGACCTTTGACAATCAGACCGTTGTGCTCCCCAACGGCAGCCTGGCCAACAACAGCCTTGTGAATGTGACCGCCCAGGATTGCCGGAGGCTGGACATCACTGTGTCCGTGTCTTACCGGGCGGACCTAAAGCAGGCGAAGGAGACGCTGGCCCGGGTGCTGGAGCAGGACGAAGCGGTGATGAAGGACAAGGAGCATATCGTCTTTGTGAGCCAGTTGGGAAGTTCCTCCGTGGATCTTGGCGTCCGCTGCTGGTTCCGGCAGCCGGATTACTGGCCGGGGAAATGGAGGGTCACGGAAAACTGTAAGCTGGCCCTGGATAAGGCGGGGATCGAGATCCCCTTCAACCAGCTGGACGTGCACCTGGACAAGGGATAGTTTTTCAGTAACAGTTCAGCCAGCCGCCTGATTTGATGGAAAATCGTGCTTGCACGAATTTCCCATCATGTCTGGCGGCTGAGGGAGCGCTTTTTTGTGAGCAAAGGCATTGTTATGTTTTTCATTTTAGAGTTGAAATTTGTCGGAAGGGGTGCTATATTATTGCTTGTAAAAAAGACAGGGGGCGCGAGGCTGTGCCGGTGGGATGGCCCCGCGCCTGTGTGTCAAAAAGGAGGAGAAAGATGAAAAAATTTCTGGCACTATTAATGAGTTCTGTCCTGATGGTGTCTCTGGCAGCCTGCGGAGGCGGTAGCGGAAGCACGGCGGGAAGCGGGGACGGCCTGAAGATCGCCATCGTATCCAGCCCTTCCGGCGTGGATGACGGTTCGTTTAATCAGGACAACTACAACGGTGTGCTCAAGTTCATTGAGGAGAATGAGGGAGCGACCGTGAACCCCATCCGGGAGGAGACCGGTGACAGCGCGGCAGCCGTTCAGGCGGTGGCCGACGTGGTGGCAGACTATGATGTGATCGTGTGCTGCGGCTTCCAGTTTGCGGGCATCGGCGATGTGGCAAAGGACAACCCGGACACAAAGTTTATCCTGATCGATTCCTGGCCTACGGTGGAGGGCACTGAGCTCACCGCGGATCAGCCTCTGGAGAATGTGTACGCGGCTTACTACGCGGAGCAGGAGAGCGGCTTCTATGCCGGAATGGCGGCTGCGCTGTGCACAAAGACCGGCAAGGTCGCGGTGGTAAACGGTATTGCGTATCCTTCCAATGTAAACTATCAGTATGGATTTGAGAGCGGCGTTTACTATGCCAATTCCACCGAGGGCCTGAATGTGGAAGTGGTAGAGCTTCCTTCCTATGCGGGAACGGATGTTACTGGCGCCAATGTGGGCGGCAACTATATTGGGGATTTCTCGGACGAAGCCACCGGCAAGGTGATCGGCGACGCACTGATCGCCGAGGGCGTTGACATCATGTTCGTGGCCGCAGGCGGTTCCGGAAACGGTGTATTTACCGCGGCAAAGGAGGCTGAGGGCGTGATGGTGATCGGCTGCGACGTGGATCAGTATGATGACGGCGCAAACGGCGATTCCAACGTGGTCCTGACCAGCGGCCTGAAGGTGATGCACGATACGGTCTACAATGTGCTCAACGATGTGAAGAACGGCAATTTCGCGGGAGCTAACGTGACTCTGACCGCTGCGACCGATTCTACCGGCTATGTGAGCGAGGAGGGCCGCTGCCAGCTTCCCGCTGATGTGATCGAGAAGATCAATGCCGCACAGGCAGAGCTGAAGGCAGGGAATATCGTGCCCGCGGCTAACTTTAACGGGGTTCTTCCCGAGAGCTTCATCCAGTAAGAGCGGGGAGTCCGTATGGAAAAGCGAGAGGTGCTTGCAAAAGCACCTCTTTTCTTTTATACTAATAAACATGGGGGCAGGCGGGCCAAGCCTGTTGCCCGGAAAGCGCCGCGGCGCGGTTTCGCGGGTGGCGCGGGATAACAGATGCAAAATTTCGCAGGGCGGGATCGGAGGAAGGATGGGGGAAGAGTACATAGTAGAAATGAGGCATATCACCAAGCGTTTCCCGGGTATTGTGGCGAACGATGACGTGACCATACAGATCAGGAAAGGTGAGATCTATGCCCTTCTCGGGGAAAACGGCGCGGGGAAGTCCACGCTGATGAGTATGCTGTTTGGCATGTATGAGCCGGACGAGGGGGAAATCCTGATAAGGGGGGAGAAGGTAAAGATCGAATCCCCCAACCATGCTACAAGGCTCAACATCGGCATGGTGCACCAGCATTTTAAGCTGGTATCCAATTACACGGTGGCCGAGAACATTGTCATGGGGATGGAGCCGGTAAAAAAGGTCCTGGGGTGTATCCCCGTGGTGGATATCAAGAAAGCGAACAGCGATATCCGGGCGCTGTCGGAAAAGTACGGCCTGGCGGTGAACCCCACCGATGTGATCGAGAATATCAATGTTTCCACACAGCAGAGGGTGGAGATCTTAAAAATGCTTTACCGGGAGGCGGAGATCCTGATCTTTGACGAGCCTACAGCCGTCCTGACGCCCCAGGAGATAGATTTCCTTCTGGAGATCATAAAGGGGCTTCGGGAGAAGGGAAAGACGATCATCCTGATCACGCATAAATTGGAGGAGATCAAACGGATCGCGGACCGCTGCGCCATATTGAACCGGGGGAAGCTGATCGATGTGCTGGATGTGGCGGAAACTTCTACCAGGGTCATGGCGAATCTGATGGTAGGCAGGGAGGTCAGCTTTGAGACGGAGAAAAAACCGGCTGATTTCGGAAAAGTCGTGCTGGATGTGTCAAACCTGAATGTGTTTAACAAACAGGAATTTCAGGTGGTGAAAAATGTGTCCTTTCAGGTGCATGAGGGAGAGATACTGGCCATCGCCGGCGTGGCGGGGAACGGCCAGGTGGAGATCGCGGATGCCATCGCCGGGCTTATGCCTGTCCGCTCCGGGAAGATCGTCTTAAACGGGGAGGACATCACAGGAGCGTCTATCCGGGAGCGGACGCTGAAGGGGATTTCCTATATACCGGAGGATCGCCAGAATTACGGGGTAGTCATGGATTTCACGCTGTCGGAGAACCTGGCGCTGAAAAATTATTTTAAAGAGCCTTTCTGCAGGAAGGGGATGCTGGACAACAGGGCGTTTGAGGAGAACAGCAGGCGGCTTATCGAAAAATACGATATACGGAGCGGCCAGGGCAGCGGCACGGTAGTGCGTTCCATGAGCGGGGGAAATCAGCAGAAGGCCATAGTAGGCCGGGAGATCGAGCTGGCTTCTCCTCTGATGATTTTTGTCCAGCCCACCAGGGGGCTGGACATCGGCGCCATCGAAAACATTCACAGGCAGATGATAGCGGAGAGGGACAGGGGGAGGGCCATCCTTTTGATTTCCCTGGAGTTGGACGAGATCATGAACTGCGCCGATACCATCGCGGTGATCTATAACGGCGAGCTTCAGAAAATTGCCAGTGCGGGCTCGCTTACTACCAATCAGGTAGGCGAGTTCATGATGGGCGTGAGACAGAAGGAAACGGAAAAGAGCACTGCCGGAAAGAGCGAGGCAGGGAAGGAAGCAGCCGGAAAGAGCGCAACGGGAAAGGGCACTGCCGGAAAGAGCGAGGCAGGGAAGGAAGCGGCCGGAAGAAGCGTAACGGGAAAGGGCACTGCCGGAAAGAGCGAGACAGGGAAGGAAGCAGCCGGAAAGAAGGTAACGGGGAAGGGTGCTGAGGAGAAGGGAGGCGGCGAGGAATGAAAAACAAAAATAAGATTTGGAACGCTGTGAAGATCCCGCTGCTGGCGATCCTTTGCAGCCTGGTAGCCGCGGGGGTCATCATCGCGCTGACGGGAAGCAATCCCTTTCGGGCCTATTACGCGCTGCTCCAGGGAAGCGGGCTGGCGCCCAAGGCGGCTTATGCCAATTATAAGAGTATGCTGACGGATCTTTTCAGCTATGTGAATTATTTTACGCCCATGATCTTTGCGGCGCTGGCGGTAGCGGTGGCGCTGCGGGCGGGGCTGTTCAACATAGGGGTTTCGGGCCAGATGCTGGCGGCCGGCTTTACCGCTACGGTGCTTGTAGGTTACAGCGGGCTTGGAGCGGTGGCGGCAAAGCCGCTGGTGATCTTGATCGGTATGGTGGTGGGGGGCCTGGCCGGGGCGCTGGTGGGTTTCCTGAAATATCGGTTCAATATCAACGAGGTGGTTTCCACCATTATGTTGAATTATATTTTTCAGTATGTCATAAGCTTTTTGATCAACACATATTTCGTGGATCCGGTTTCCAGGCAGTCTGTGGAAGTGTCCGCGGCGTCCCGGCTGACCCTGATGGATACACAGGCGGGCAACCTGAAGATCGACATCCCGCTGGGGATCCTTGTGGCGCTGGCGGCGGTGGTGCTGGTCTGGATCCTGTTTGACAAGACTAAGCTGGGATATGAGTTAAAGGCCGTTGGATTCTCCCGCAGCGCCGCCCGGTATGCGGGGATCCGCGTGGGGCGGTGCATGGTGCTCTCCATGACGATCTCCGGTATGCTGGCCGGGCTGGCGGGCGTGACCTACTACCTTGGATATATGGGCTCCATCCAGCCAAAGGTGCTGCTGAACACCGGGTTTGACGCTATCGCCGTGTCACTGTTGGGCAGCAATAACCCATTCGGCATTATTTTCTCCACCATGCTCATCAGCCTGATCAGCAAGGGCTCTACCTACATGCGTTCCACGGCGGGGGTGGACACGGAGATCGCCTCGGTGATCACCGGGATCATTTTGCTGTTCAGCGCCTGCAGCGCTTATATCCGCCACAGGCTGGAGCGGCGCAGGAGTGAAAAGGCCCAGACGGCAAAGGAGGACAGGTAAATGAACGGTATATTGATTGACGGATTATCCTTTGCGCTGCCGCTGTTTATTATGGCGATCGGCGGCATCTATTGCGAGAAGTCGGGAGTCACCATGCTTGCCGTGGAGGGCTTACAGGGCTTTGGCGCTTTTGTGGGGGCTTTCGCGGCTGTGCTGGCCGCCGGAGGGTTTTCCGGCAGCTCCCAGGTTCCCTTTTATATCGCCATCCTGTGCGCCGCTGTGGGAGGCGGGCTGTTTGCCCTGCTGCATGCGCTTTTGTGCCTGCGCTTTCAGGCAAACCAGGTCATCAGCGGTGTGGTGGTGAACATTATGGCCATGGCGCTGACCGCTTACCTGACCAAGCTTTTGAATCGTCTGCTCTTTGGCGCCACGTCAGACAAGTTTGTGCTGACGGTGTCCTATCGGTTCACTGTGCCCGGCCTCTCCCGGATCCCGCTGCTGGGAGCCGTGTTTACAAATGTATACCCCTTTGAGGTGATAATCGTGGCGGTGGCCTTTGTGGCGTGGTTTGTCATGTACAAGACCCGGTTTGGCATGCACCTTCGGGCCTGCGGAGACAACCCCCACGCGGTGGATGCGGCGGGGCGGCAGGTAAACCGGATCAGGCTGGCGGCCATCGTGATCTGCGGTGCCCTGTCCGGCCTGGGGGGGATCTGTTTTGCCTATTCCATCTCGGCAAATTTTTCCGCCAGTATTTATGTGGGATACGGCTATCTCGCCATCGCGGCGCTGATCTTCGGCAACTGGCGGATCCTGCCCACCCTTGGGGCCTGCCTGCTGTTCGGTTTTGCCAGGTCGGGAGGATATAAGCTCGTGCAGGTGCTCCAGATGCCCAGCAGTTATCAGGATCTTGTGATGATCCTGCCCTATGTGCTGACCCTGCTGCTTCTGGTGTTCTTCTCCAAGCAGAACGGTTCGCCCAGGGCGCTGGGGGAGATCTACGATAAAGGGGCAAGATAAACCGCGCAGCCGCACAGCGCCAGTGCGCTGTGCGGCTGCCTTTGCTCAAAGAAATGTAGCAGTTCAGCCTGAGCCATTCGCAAAGCCACGTTTACACGTTTTTCAGCGTTGGCGGCGGGCTGAGTTGTTGCAAAAAAAGATGAAGTGAAAAGTTTATTTCCACTTTAAAATCCTGTGAAAATCGGTAGAATTTAGTCTTTCAGAAAAAATAGTAGTCAAGGAAATGGAATTTACTCATGCTAAAATAAGTCGCAACTCCGCTAAATTGTTGGCAGTAAGACTTATTTCCACTTTTGATTTGTCAATAATGCCGTAACCAAAGTGGAAATTTACCTGCAAGACTAAAATCTATTTATACCCCATGAAGTAGAACTTAACTTTTCATTTTACTTGTCACAAAAAAATCATAAAATTCAAAAATAATGGTTGAAAAAAAGACGGAGAGCCTATATAATACATTTAGTTGCGCAGGAAGCGCGGCGAAAGCTGCTGAAATAGCTCAGTTGGTAGAGCACTTCACTCGTAATGAAGGGGTCGTGGGTTCGAGTCCCATTTTCAGCTTTATGTAAGGGCTGCCGATTTGACGAATGGATATTCGTGAAACGGCAGCCCTTTACAGCCGGTAGGGAATCTTCGGCCTTGGTCTTGCTGCATAAGCTGTCAATTTCCACTTTTTACATTTTGAACTTTATCCGAATCCTGTGTTCGATGACCTGGACGGTTTTGTAGAACAGAAGCGCGATGACGCAGAGCACGATAATGCTGGTGATCACCATGTCCAGGCGGAACACCTGGGAGCCGTAGATGATCAGATAGCCCAGGCCGCGTCTCGCCGCCAGAAATTCTCCGATGATCACGCCCACCAGCGCAAGGCCGATGTTTACTTTGGCGGTGCTGAGCAGGATGGGAACGGAGCCCGGCAGGACTACCTTTGTAAAGGCATCCCGCTTTGTGCCGCCCAGGGTATAGATCAGCGTGATCTTTTCCTCGTCTACCTGACGGAACCCGGTGTAGAAGCTGATGATGGAGCCGAAGACCGCCACGGACATACCGGCCACGATGATGGTGGTGGAGCCGGTGCCGAGCCAGACGATGAACAGGGGGGCCAGGGCGGATTTCGGCAGGCTGTTCAGCACTACAAGATAAGGCTCCAGCACCTCGGAAAGCCGGGTGGAATACCAGAGCAGTGTCGCCAGCAGGAGGCTGAAAAGCAGCACGAGGATAAAGCTCACCACAGTCTCGAACAGGGTGATGCCGATGTGGGTCAGCAGGGAGTTAGTCTTAAGTTGCGCCACAAAGCAGGCAGCCACCCGGCTGGGGCTGGAAAAGAAAAAGCTGTCGATCCAGCCCAGGTCGGCGCTGATCTCCCAGAGCGCTAAAAACAGCACAAACAGGAGCGCCCGCCAAAACGCGATCAGGTGATGGTGGCGCCTGTGGCGGCGCATAAATTCTTCCTGCCTTGTCAGTTCTTTTTTGGTATCAGTTTTCATGTGTCAGATCCTCCCATAATCGGTTGAAGTAATCCTGAAACTCAGGGGCGTTTCTGGCTGCCAGCGGGGAATCGTCCCTGAGAGTGAGCTTTATGGGCAGTTCCCGTTTTACCCGGGCGGGCCGTCCGGAGAGTACGATGATCCGGTCCGCGAGGCTGATGGCCTCCGCCAGGTCATGGGTGATGATGATCATGGTCTTGCCCGCCTCCCGGATCAGGCGGCAGATATCCGACGATACCATAAGGCGTGTCTGGTAATCCAGGGCGCTGAAGGGCTCATCCAGCAGAAGGAGCTGCGGTTCCAGGGCCAGGGTGCGGATCAGGGCCGCCCTCTGTTTCATGCCGCCGGAGAGCTCGCTGGGGCGTTTTTCCCGAAATTTGTCCAGGCCGTATTCCTCCAGAAGCCGGTCCACGGTGCGCAGCCGTTCCGGGGTCAGCATTTTCCGGATCTCCAGGCCAAGGATCACGTTGCGGTAGACGGTGCGCCACTCGAAAAGGTGATCCCGTTGGAGCATATAGCCGATCCTGGGATAATGGAGGGAACCGTCGGGGTTGTTTACCAGGATCGTTCCCTGCTCCGGGACCAGAAGGCCCGCGATGATGGAGAGGAGCGTAGATTTCCCGCATCCGCTTGGCCCAACGATGGCCACAAACTCTCCCGGGCGGACTCCGAAGGAAATGTCTTCCAGCGCCTTTGTCTCTCCGTGAAGATTGTGATAGGAGTATCCTATCTTTTTCAATTCCAGAATATCTGACATGAAATCACTTCCTTTTTTATCGTAACAGTTCAGCCAGCCGGCTGATTTGATGAAAAATCGTGCCGGCACGGATTTCCCATCATGCCTGGCGGATGAGGGAACGCTTTTTTGAGCAGAGGAAGCCGTGGGGCGATGAAAAGCGCGTAAGCGCGGCTTCGGGAATGGCGTGGGCTGAACGGTTACTTTTTATTTTAATGTATGTGGCAAAAGGAAAGGAGTTACTTGCACTATCCTTCCATTTATGGTAAGATTAAGCTTACACGCGAAAGCGAATGGCGCGGGCTGAACGGTTACGAATATCCCGCGGTTACAGGAGAATCGACATGGCACAGTTATGGGGAGGGCGCTTCACAAAGGAGACGGACAAGGCTGTCTATGAGTTTAACGCGTCCATTGGATTTGACAGGAGGCTGTTTCGGCAGGATATAGAGGGGAGCCTGGTCCACGCGGCTATGCTGGCAAAGCAGGGGATCCTGACGGAGGAAGAGAATGAGGCCATCGCCAATGGCCTGAGAGGGATCCTGGCGGACGTGGAATCGGGGGCGCTGGAGATCAGCGAAACCTACGAGGATATCCACAGCTTTGTGGAGGCGGTGCTGACAGAGCGTATCGGCGAGGCCGGAAAGAAACTGCACACGGGCAGGAGCCGCAACGACCAGGTGGCGCTGGACATGAGGCTGTACACCAGGGAGCGGGTGACGGAGACGGCGGCGCTTCTGGATGAGCTGCTGTCGGTGATATTGGATACCATGGAAGAAAACCTGGAGACCTATATGCCGGGGTTTACGCATCTGCAGAAGGCGCAGCCGACTACCCTGGCCCATCACTACGGGGCGTATTTTGAAATGTTCCGGCGGGACAGGCTGCGCATGGAAGATATCTATGAGAGAATGAACTACTGTCCTTTGGGCGCGGGAGCGCTGGCCGGCACGACCTATCCGCTGGACCGCGAATATGTGGCCCGGGAGCTGGGGTTCGTGGGCCCGGTCATGAACAGCATGGATTCGGTCTCCGACCGGGACTACCTGATCGAGTTTCTGGCCGCGCTGTCCGTTGTCATGATGCACCTGAGCCGGTTCAGCGAGGAGATGATCCTCTGGAACTCCAACGAGTATGGTTTTGTGGAGATAGACGATGCCTATTCCACCGGGAGCAGCATTATGCCCCAGAAAAAGAATCCCGATATCGCGGAGCTGGTGCGGGGCAAGACAGGCCGGGTGTACGGTGCGCTGATGAGCCTGCTCACCACCATGAAGGGCCTGCCCCTGGCTTACAACAAAGACATGCAGGAGGACAAGGAGGTCGCTTTCGACGCCATGGACACGGCGGCGGATTGCCTGACGCTTTTTACAGGTATGCTGCGCACACTGAAATTCCGGAAGGAGCGGATGGCGGAGAGCGCCATGAAAGGGTTTACCAACGCCACGGACGCCGCGGATTACCTGGTGCGGAAGGGGGTGCCCTTCCGGGATGCCCACGGCATCATCGGCAGGCTTGTGCTGTACTGCATAGACAGGGATACTTCCATCGACCGGCTGACGCTGGAGGAACTGCGGGGGATCAGCGACCGGTTTGACGAGGATATCTATGAAGCGGTATCCCTGAAAACCTGTGTGGAAAACAGGCTTACCACAGGGGGCCCGGGCCCCGAGGCCATGAAACAGGCGATCTCGGGATACCGGTCCTGGATGGAAGGGAAAAAGAAGGGCGAAGGAAAAGGAACAGGGCGCAAGGGCGCCGGGGAGAGGAGAAGAGATGAGCGATAAGCTGAAGGTTGGAATTTTGGGCGGAACAGGTATGGTGGGGCAGAGATTTATTTCCCTGCTGGAGAAGCATCCCTGGTTTGAGGTGACCACCATCGCGGCCAGCCCCCGCTCCGCAGGTAAGACTTACGAGGAGGCGGTGGGAGACAGATGGAAGATGGACACTCCCATGCCGGAGGCGGTGAAAAAGATCCGCGTGATGAACGTGAACGAGGTGGAGGCCGTGGCTTCCCAAGTGGATTTCGTATTCAGCGCCGTCGATATGACGAAGGAGGAGATCAAGAAGATCGAGGAGGATTACGCCAGGGCGGAGACCCCCGTGGTTTCAAACAACAGCGCCCACAGGTGGACTCCCGACGTTCCCATGGTCGTGCCGGAGCTGAATCCGGAGCATATGCATGTGATCGAGTATCAGCGCAGGCGTCTCGGCACCAGCCGGGGCTTTGTGGCGGTAAAGCCAAACTGTTCCATCCAGAGCTACGCGCCTGTGCTCACCGCGTGGAAGGAATTTGAGCCGACGGAGGTGGTGGCCACCACTTATCAGGCGATCTCCGGCGCGGGAAAGACCTTTAAGGACTGGCCGGAGATGGTGGGGAATATCATCCCTTACATCGGCGGCGAGGAGGAGAAGAGCGAGAAGGAGCCGCTGCGGATCTGGGGCCAGATCAAAGACGGCGTGATCGTTCCGGCTACAGCGCCCCTGATCACCTGCCAGTGTATCCGCGTTCCCGTTCTGAACGGGCACACGGCGGCGGTGTTCGTGCGGTTTAAGAAAAAGCCGTCCAAAGAACAGCTCATTGAGAAAATAAATTCTTTCAGCGGGGAGCCTCAGCGCCTTGGCCTGCCCAGTGCGCCGAAGCAGTTTATCCGTTATCTGGAGGAGGATAACCGGCCCCAGATCACGCTGGATGTGGATTATGAGAACGGAATGGGTATAAGTGTGGGAAGGCTGCGGGAGGATACGCTCTTTGACTATAAGTTTGTGGGGCTGTCCCATAATACGGTCAGGGGAGCCGCGGGCGGTGCGATCTTGTGTGCGGAGCTGCTGAAAGCCCAGGGGTATATCTCCCGGAAAGCGTGACGGGCGCGGCAATCGTTGGGTGAGGAGAAGGCATGAGTGAACTGCAATATCAGCTGGAACTGTTGAAAGCCATGAATCAGAAGCTGTCGGAGAGAGAAAGGATGTATCAGGCGGTCTGCCAGTCCGCCGAGGGCGCGTTTCTCTATTTCCCTTGTAAAAGGCCCCCGGGCGGGAAAAACCAGATCCAAACGCTGGGGTGCTGGAGGGATTTCTTTGATTTTGACATCCGGGAGACCGCGGACCTGCAGCGGCTTCTGGACCAGATGGATGATCCGGGGCGGGAAGAATTGCAGGATATGTTTTTCCTGGACAAAACGGGCGAGGAGCTCGTCACCGTGGAATGTATGGTCAAAGACCGGCGGATATGGTTCCAGTTCCAGATGCGGGTCTTTTATGACCAGGACGGGAGGGCCGCGGACAAGGTAGTTCACGTTACCAACATCACAAAGCAGCGTTACCGGGATGACGAACTGCTCTACATGGCTTATTATGACAGCCTGACCGGGCTGTACAACCGGAATTATTTTGTGCGTCTCCTGAGCGAATATATCCGGAACGCGTCGGAAACCAATTGTGTGGTCAGCGTGATGAACATCGACATAGACGAGTTCAACAAGGTGAACGACGGCATGGGGATTGTGGTCGGAGACGAACTGGTGCAGCAGTTCGGCATGTTCCTGAAAGAGTTTTGCCAGGACAATGTGATCGCCTGCCATCTGCACAGCGATGTGTACAGCATCGCCATCTATGACCCGGCGGGGACGAGGACCACAGAACATATTTATAAGGCGATCCGCAGGAGGATCCGGGAACCGTTCCGTTTAAGCGACGGGACCGAGATCTCCATCACGGTCAGCGTGGGCGTGGCGGAATACCCGGAGGCGGCCCGTACCGCCCTGGAGCTGCTCAATTATGCGGAGCTGGTAGTATTCCGGGTGAAGGCGCTGGGCCGCAACGGGATCCAGTATTTCAACGCGCCGATCCTGGATGAATTTATGAATTCCGTGGAGCTGGAAAACCGTCTGAAACAGGCGGTGACGGACAAGGACTTTGTCATGTATTACCAGCCCCAGTATTATACCGGAAGCCGCCGGCTGAGAGGGGTGGAGGCGCTGGTGCGCTGGAGGGACCATGACGGCCAGGTGATCAGCCCCGGTACCTTTATCCCGGTGGCGGAGAAGAACGGCAGCATTGTGTCCCTCGGCAGGTGGATAGTGGA
>CANPYT010000031.1 GCA_947588705.1 uncultured Acetatifactor sp.
GCGGCTGCCTGGGGTTTGGCACCTGCGCCGCCGCCTGCCCCTTTAATGCCATACGGGTGGAGAACGGAGTGGCGGTGGTGGACCGGGAGGCATGTAAGGCATGCGGGAAGTGCGTGGCGGTCTGCCCCAGGCATTTGATCTCCCTGATCCCTTATAAGGCGAAGCTGGCGGTGGCCTGCAAATCTGCGGACAAGGGCCCGGCCACCATGAAAGCCTGCCAGGCGGGATGTATCGGATGCAGCCTCTGCGTGAAGGCATGTCCTTCCCAGGCGGTGACGGTGACGGATTTCCACGCGGTCATCGATCAGGAGAAGTGTACGGGCTGCGGGGCGTGTGCGGAGAAATGCCCCAAGAAGGTGATAAGGAAGCTTTGAGAGGATGGAAGAGGATGCTTTCCGGCGCCGGCGCCCGGCCGCGGGCAGTGAGAGGAACGGAAGGGAAAGCGTGATCTTGCCGGGCAGTGCGGAAAGGAGGCGGCCAGGATGCGATTGCAGGACGATTATGAGGAACATTCCGGGATGTCACCCACAGTGGTGATGGCGATCGTGGCCGTCACTCTTTTTGTGGCGGCGATCCTGGTCATCGTGCTGGGGATGAACTATGAGAAGAACGCGGGCCGCCGCAGCCAGGCGGAACAGCAGGGCTCTTCCCCGGTGATCACGGATCCTCCGGGGATAGATGAACTGGTCTCGGGGAGCCAGCTTCGGCCGCAGGACCTGGACTTCTGGGACCTGTATCCTCCGGAAGAGCCGGAGGCGTCGGAAGCGCCGGCCGCGACGCCGGCGCCCCAGACGGTGGAGATCGACCCTTCCACGGACGGCAGGCACACGCTGGTGGAAAATCCGGACGGCACCCAGGAGTGGGTGCTGATCAGCCCTTACCTTCCCAAGCACAAGTATGACTTCACAAAGCTTGTCTGCCAGTCTGACCGGATGAAATATTTTGAGAACGGCACACAGATCTCTTTTGAGGGGATCAACCTTTCGGAGCTGCAGGACTACGTGGACTTTGCGCAGGTGAAAAAGTCCGGCATCGACTTTGTGATGCTGCGCGTGGGAGCCCGGGGGTACAGCACAGGCCAGCTGATCCTGGACGAGTATTTCGCGGACAACTTAAAGAGGGCTACGGATGCCGGGCTGGATGTGGGAGTATATTTCTATTCCCAGGCTGTCACGGTGGAAGAGGCGCAGGAGGAGGCCAATATGGTGATCGAGAACCTGGGGGAATATCAGATCTCCTACCCTGTGGCCTATGATATGGAGAGGGTATTGAACGATTCCGCCAGGACAGACAGCCTGAGCAGGGCGGAACGCACGGACATCACAAAGGCTTTCCTGGAGACGATAGAGGCCGCGGGTTATAAGACGCTGATCTATGGGAACAAGGAATGGCTGGTGAAACAGATCGATATGTCCAAGCTGACGGCATATGACGTGTGGCTGTCGCAGGTGGCGGACATCCCGGATTACCCGTATAAGTTCAGCATGTGGCAGTATGACCGCAGCGGCGACGTGGACGGTGTTTCGGGCCATGTGGACCTGAATATCAGCTTTGTGGATTATTCCGAGAAATAGTTTCAGGGCGGCACTGATACAGCCGGGGCGAGATCTCCACGGCAGTGTAGATCTCCGCATAGCGGCTGGGGGCAAGCCCATCGATATAATTGAGGAGGAATTTCTTTGTAAAACCGTTTTTTTTCAGCACATCGACGGCCTTGTTGTAGGCGATGGCGGCTTCCAGCTGGTCTTTATAGCGGCCCACCAGGTAATTTCCCCTGACGTGGATGCGGACAGTATACTGATACTGTCCTTTTTTCTGCTCTCTGGTGACGCCGTGGTAAAGGTTCAGGATCTCCAGGTTTTCCCGGCGGAAATCGGTGGGATCGCCGTTGATGAAGCGGAAATCCCTGCCCTCCCTGGCGTAGGGCCGGATGCCGTATCGGCTGACGATGCTGACCTGCATGCCGTAGTCGGAGACAAAGTAATGGCCGCCGCGGCGCATGATACGCCGGGCGGAATAATAGAAGAGATCGTCCGGGTCGAACTTTAAGGCCAGCGTAGGGGAGAGATAATAGGTAAACATCCGGTTCCCCATGTAGATGGGGCTGCCGAAGTACAGCCCGTTGTCCCGGAAATTCAGCAGGATGACCCACTTGAAAAAGGGCAGCGGGGAGTCCGGGCGGTAGTCTTCCAAGGTGATGGAGCTGTCCGCAAGGAGGGAACAGCCGTCAAGGTATGCCCGGTGGGCTTCCAGGGGAGAGGGATAGCTTCCCAGGCTGATATGCTTGCGGCGATAGGTAAGGGAAGCCCGGAAATAGGGTGTCCCGTCTTTTTTTACGGCGGGGAAGACTCCCTCCGGGCAGCCGGTATTCTGTTTTGGCAGATGGTCGTTTCCCGCCAAGGAAGACCCTCCTTTCATACGTTCAGTCAGATAAAGTATAGCATTTCTCCCTTGTTTTCCGCAAGATATGTGATATATTTTTCCCGCTTATCTCATATACTGATATAACGTAACAGTTCAGCCGGTTGACGTGTCCGGAGGAAAATCGTGTCCGCACGAATTTTATTCCGGATACGGCAGCCGGGGGAACGCTTTTTTATGGGCAAAGGCAGGCGCACAGCGCCGGAGAGCGCGTCAGCGCGGCTTCGGGAGCGGCGTGGGCCTAAACTGTTACATGCTGTTATTTCGGACAGGCTGAGCCTGTCTCTGCAGATGTGGGAAAGGATCGGGATGAGATGTATAAAAAAGCGATTGGTCTGCTGATGCTGGGAAATCTGATTTTTCTGGCGGGAGTCTTATGTGTCAGGGGGATGGAGGCCATCCAGGCGGTGGCGGCGGTCCCGGCGGAGGAATTGCGGATCGGCCTGGAGGAACTGGAGGCCAGGGCGGAGCAGCGGGAGGAAAGGGATGACTTTGCGGCGTCGTTGGACAGCCTTTCCACCGGCCACGGGGTCGGCATCGCCCGGGTGGCGGTCTCCGGGCAGCGCGTGGTGGGATATGATCTTTTGGAGCAGCCCGAACCCGTATATGATCTGTCGGATGAGGATCTGGAGGCCCTTCTGCGGATCGTGGAGGCGGAGGCCGGAAGCGAGGATGAGGACGGGCGCCTGCTGGTGGCAAACGTGGTGCTGAACCGTGTGGCCAGCGATGCCTTTCCCTCCACAGTGTCGGATGTGGTGTTTCAGCAGTCGGACGGGGTGGCCCAGTTTTCGCCTGTGGCCAGCGGGCGCTATGATACGGTGGAAGTCAGCGAAAAGACGGTCTCCGCGGTGAGCAGGGCATTGATGGGGGAGGATATCTCCCAGGGCGCCCTTTATTTTGCCTCCAGGAAACACGCGGACAGCAGCAAAATGCGATGGTTTGACACCAACCTGGTTTTTTTGTTTGAGCACGGCGGACATGAATTTTTCCGGTAAAGTAACTGTTCGGCCCGCGCCATTCCCGAAGCCGCGCTTACGCGCTTTTCGTCGCTCCGCGACTTCCTCTGCCCAAAAAAAGCGCTCCCTCAGCCGCCAGGCATAATGGAAAATCCGTGCAAGCGCGATTTTCCGTCAGATCAGGCGGCTGGCTGAACCATTGCCGAACCGTTGCTCGGCAAAAAGGGAGTTGCAAAAAGCGCAGGTTTTGTTATAATGAGGAGGGTAGACGGCCGCCTGGCGGTTAAAAAGTTTACGAAAGGAAAAATTCAATGAGACTGGTTTATTGCGGTACGGCGACCATAGATGAACAACTGCAGCTGCGAAAGTCAGACGAGGCTTTTTTTCACTTTGCAGGGAAGAATGTATATGGCACTATGGCGGATTTTTTTCATCGGGAGGATCTGGACCGGTTTCAGTCGGCGCTTCGTGAACTGCTGGATACGGACCGTCAGGACAATGCGGTCCTTGTGCGTCATCAGGACGAGGCGGGTAAATGGCTGTTGATCGAGATGAAGAAGGAAGCGTATGACCTGAACGGGACGCCGCCGGTACACCTGGAGCTGTATGCGGTGGCGGATGACGGCCAGATCTCGGAGGACGGGCTCTGGCGGGACCGGGAGACATATGAGGTGTTTTTCGGTATGCTTTCCGGGACAATGTTCCTCTATGATAACGAGAGCGGGAAACTGGATATCCGCGCGGGGGTGGCAGGGCAGACGCTGTCTCTTTACCACGGCACTTTTGAGGACTGGCGGGAGAACCGCATGACAAAGGCGCTGGCGGAGGAAAGCCGGGCGGAATTTGGCCTTCTCTGTGAAAATATCACGGAGGGGGAATCGGTTTTCCAGCATGTGATAGAGACGGATTTCTTTTCGGAGGGCAGAAACATGCGGCGGTTCCTGTTCCGCTTCCGTACCCTGAGGGAAAGGGCGTCCTTCCGGGTGCTGGGCTGCATCACTCCGGCGGAGGAGAGCGGAGGAAACGCGGCGGAGATATCGGACTACAGCATGGATTCGGGCCTGCCCATCCTGAACAAGCGCTCCATTGTCAACTACGCAAAGCGGGCGTTTCAAAACAATCAGTCCTCTACCTACCTTGTGATCATGGATCTGGACGACTTTAAGACAGTCAATGACACTTACGGCCATCTCTTTGGGGATGAGGTGCTCCTGCGGATGGTGGAGATCGTGAAAAATGCCATCGGGAGGATGGGCATGGTGGGGCGGATCGGCGGCGATGAGCTGATGATCGTGCTGACCAGCGTGGAGAGCCAGGTGGAGCTGCGGAATCTGCTGCGTTCCATCCGGACCGATATCGAGTGGAGCTTCCAGGGGCTGAAGGAGGGGCTGCATCTGACCTGTTCCATGGGTGTCGCCGCCTATCCGGAGAACGGTGACAGTTATGACAAGATCTTCCAGCTGTCGGACAGGATGCTCTATATTGCGAAGAATAAGGGAAAGAACAGATATATCATCTATACCCCCGCCATCCATGACGCGCCGGTGACTCTTTCCACGGAGGACTGGAGCGTGAAGGCCAACACGCTGAAGGAGGATAAGGTCGGGGTGGCCCAGCGGCTGGTGGAGGAATTCCTGGTCAGGAAGATCGTTCCCCTGGAGGCGGAATTCCGAGAGCTGGCGGCCGGGTTTGAGCTGGATGAGATCTCTATGCTGTATGACAATAAAGCCTCCTATGCGTCTCTGGCGGGGGATGTCTTTTCCGGTTCCATGAAGGGGGATATCTACCTGCAATACGAGGACGGATTTGTGGACAGCTTTGACAAGAATAACTGTATGGTGGTGAACGGCAGGTTCAACATCGAGAACAAGCTGCCGGAGCTGAGCAGGGTGCTGGAAAAGAAAGGGATAGAGTCGGCGCTGTTTTACAAGATGGTGAAGAACGGCAAAATGTTCGGCTATGTGATGTTTGCGAAAAAGAGCAGAAGGCAGATGTGGTCCGAGTATGAAAAGGGAATGCTGGCCTGCGTGGGGAAAGTGCTCGAACTGTCTTTGGCTGGGAAATAGACATAAAAACGCGGCGCGTTGAGAGAAGCGCAGAAACGAGGAGAACATGGAAGTATTGTACAACAGCACCCGGAGCGGCATAGCCCCGGTAAAAGCCTCCGAGGCGATCTTAAAGGGTCTTTCCGAGGACGGCGGACTTTTTGTGCCGGACCATATTCCGGCTTTGGACAGGAGTTTAAGGGAGCTTGCGGGTATGGACTACCGCCAGGTGGCCTACGAGGTGATGAAGCTTTACCTTACGGATTTTACGGAGGAGGAGCTGAAGACCTGTATCGACCGGGCTTATGACGATAAATTTGACACCGGGGAGATCGCGCCGCTCAGAGAGGCGGAGGGCGCGTATTATCTGGAGCTGTTCCATGGCTCCACCATCGCTTTCAAGGATATGGCGCTGTCCATCCTGCCGCATCTGATGATCACTTCCGCCCGGAAGAACCAGATCCGGAACCAGATCGTGATCCTGACGGCGACCTCCGGGGATACCGGAAAGGCGGCGCTGGCGGGCTTTGCCGGCGTGGAGGGAACGAAGATCATCGTGTTTTACCCGAAGAACGGCGTCAGCCCTATCCAAGAGAAGCAGATGGTGACGCAGAAGGGCGACAACACCCTTGTGGTGGGGATCCACGGCAACTTTGACGACGCCCAGACCGGCGTGAAGAAGATCTTTTCCGACCGGGAGCTGGCGGCGGAGCTGGACGCTAAGGGATTCCAGTTTTCCTCCGCAAACTCCATCAACATAGGCCGGCTTGTGCCGCAGGTCTGTTATTATGTGTATGCCTATGCCAAACTCCTGGCAAAGGGGAAGATCGCGGAGGGCGAAGCCATCGATGTGGTGGTGCCTACCGGAAATTTCGGGAATATCCTGGCGGCTTATTACGCAAAGAACATGGGGCTTCCCATTGGCAGCCTGATCTGTGCCTCCAACGAGAACAAGGTGCTGTATGATTTCTTCCGCACAGGCACATATGATAGGAACAGGGAGTTTGTACTGACTTCCTCGCCGTCCATGGACATCCTGATCTCCAGCAACCTGGAGCGCCTGATCTATCACATCGCGGGCGACGACGCGGACAAAAACAGAGAGCTGATGGCGGCGCTGAACGGCCAGGGGAAATATGAGATCACGGCGGAGATGAGGGAGGGCCTTAAGGGCTTTTACGGCTATTACGCCAGCGAGGAGGAGACCGCTGCGGAGATCAGGCGGCTGTACGAGAGCTGCGGCTATGTCATCGACACCCATACTGCCGTGGCCAGCGCCGCGCTGCAAAAGCATCGCAAGAGCGGTGTGTCGGAGGGACGTAAGACGGTGGTGGTCTCCACGGCAAGTCCGTTTAAGTTTTCCCGAAGCGTTATGAACGCCATCGATGAAAAATATGATTCCATGGGGGATTTTGAGCTGGTGGACCGGCTCTCCGGCCTGGCGAAGGTGAAGGTGCCCGACGCTATCGAGGAGATCCGCACGGCGCCTGTGGTGCATGACAGGCAGTGCCGGGTGGAAGACATGAAGGAAGTGGTAAGGGGATTCCTGATGTAGGCACAGGAGCCTGCCTCGCGTCAGGAGGCGGCATGATAGGGCAGAGCCGGCGGCGGGCCCGCCGGGAAAAGCGGTGAAAAGAGGGAGCCGTCAGGCTCCCTCTTTCGCTGGAAGGATTCGCTGGAAGGATTCGCTGGAAGGATTCGCTGGAAGGATTCGCTGGAAGGATTCGCTGGAAGGAACAACCCCCGGCGGCCGCGGGCTGTCGGGGAAAGGTTTCAGGGATGGATGAAGAGGCGCATCGGGGCGCAGATAGGAGCAGGGATATGAAAACAGAAGAAATGTTGAAAAGGGTAGACCACACGCAGCTGAAGGCTTACGCCACCTGGGAGGATATCCAGAAACTGTGCGGGGAGGCGCTGGAGTACCACACTGCCAGCGTCTGTGTACCGCCGACGTATGTGAAGCGCATCCATGATACTTATGGGGACAAGATCAATATCTGTACGGTGGTGGGATTTCCCCTGGGCTACAGCGTCACCGAGGCCAAGGCGGCGGAGGTGCGGAAGGCGCTGGAGGACGGCTGCAGCGAAATCGATATGGTGGTAAATATCAGCGACGTGAAAAACGGGCTTTACGACAAGGTGGAGCAGGAGATCAGGACTTTGAAGGAGATCTGCGGCACCCATATCCTGAAGGTGATCGTGGAGACCTGTTATCTGACGGAGGAAGAGAAAAAAGCCATGTGTGCGGCGGTCACGAACGCCGGAGCGGATTATATCAAGACTTCTACCGGCTTCGGCACGGGCGGGGCCACAAGGGAAGATGTGGAGCTGTTTCGGAAATATATCGGGCCTGGGGTGAAGATCAAGGCCGCGGGCGGTGTGTCCACGCTTGAGGACCTGGAGATGTTCATAGAGCTGGGGTGCGACCGTATCGGCACGTCCAGGGCGGTGGGTCTGTGCAAGGGGGAAGCCGGGCAGGGGTATTGAGGCTGCAACATCTTGTATAATTGTATAAAATGCATAAAACTTGTATAAAAGGGGAAGGGGTGCTGTGATGGAGAACAGGAAGATTCAGGACCGGCTTGGGCGGCTGCGGGCATGGATGCAGGATCAGGGGATCGATCTCTACATGATACCCACAGCGGACTACCATAATTCGGAATATGTGAGCGACTATTTTAAGGTGCGGGAATATTTCTGCGGCTTTACGGGGTCTGCGGGTACCCTGCTGGTATGGCGGGAAGGCGCCGGGCTCTGGACGGACGGAAGATATTTTATCCAGGCGGAGAAGGAGCTGGAGGGAACGGGTGTGACGCTGTTCCGTATGCAGGACGAGGGCGTTCCTACCATAGAGGAATTCCTGGCCGGGAAGATGGGGCCGGGGCAGACGTTCGGCTTCGACGGAAGGGTGATCCCCGCCGGACAGGGGAAAAAGTACGAGGCAACCCTTGCACCGAGGAATGTAAAAATATGCTATGACCGGGATCCGGCGCAGGATATTTGGAAGGACAGGCCGGCGTTCCCCGCCGGAAGGGTCTGGGCGCTGGACGAGGCGCTGGCGGGCGAGAGCGTGGAGAGCAAGCTGGGCCGGGTCATGGACCGGGTGGAAAAAGCCGGGGCGGAGGGGCTGCTGCTGACGAAGCTGGACGATCTCATGTGGCTGTTTAATCTCAGAGGGTGCGACGTGGAGTGCAACCCCGTCGCCATGTCTTACGGTTTTATCACCAGGGAGAGGGCGGTGCTCTTCCTCCGGAAGGACGCCATGGATAAAAGCGCCGAGAATTTCCTGGCGGAGAAAAAGGTGCGGGTGGAGGAATACGGAGCCGTCGCGGATTTCCTGCGGGCGCTGCCAAAGGGCGGCAAGGTCCTTGCGGACATGCGTTGCTGCAGCTATGCCCTGTACAGGCTTTTGTCGGAGAGGCGGGAAGTGGTGGAAGGGGATAATCCCACCGAGCTTTTGAAAGCGGTGAAGAATCCTGTGGAGCTGGCGCATATGGAGGAGGTCTACTTAAAGGACAGCGTGGCCCTGACCAGGTTCATCTACTGGCTGAAGACCAATATCGGCAAGACGGAGATCACGGAGATCTCCGCGGCGGACCACCTGGAGAAGCTGCGCAGGGAGATCCCGGGATTCCTGGATCTTTCTTTTCCCACGATCGCGGGTTTTGGGGCAAACGCGGCCATGATGCACTATGAGGCCACGCCGGAGGACCATGCGGTGCTGCAGCCTCGGGGGATGCTGTTAGTGGATTCCGGCGGCCAGTATCTGGGCGGGACCACGGATGTGACGAGGACTATTGTCCTGGGGCCGCTGACGGACGAGGAAAAGCAGCATTACACGGCGGTTGCGGCCGGAATGCTGCAGCTCTCCGCGGCCCGGTGGCTCTATGGCTGCACAGGGCGGAACCTTGACATCCTGGCAAGGCAGCCTGTATGGGACCTTGGGATCGACTACAAGTGCGGCACCGGCCACGGCGTCGGCTATATCCTGAACGTGCATGAGGGCCCCCAGGGGCTGCGCTGGCGCTTTACGGAAGGGCAGAAGGAGGCCGTCATTGAGGCGGGCATGGACGTGACCAACGAGCCCGGCGTGTACCTGGAGGGAAAGTACGGTATCCGCATTGAAAACGTGATGGTGGCGGAGAATGACGTGAAAAACGAATACGGCCAGTTCATGCGCTTTAAGACGCTGACCTGGGTCCCCATCGACATGGAGGCCATCGTCGAAGAACGTCTGACGGAGGGGCAGAGGGCGTTGCTGTACGCGTATCAGAGGACGGTATATGAGAAGGTTGCCCCTCTGCTGCCCGCGGAGGAGGCCGAATGGCTGAGGAAGGAGACGAGAGCATATGGTTGATTTGAAAGGACGCTGGGCCCTTGTGACAGGCGCGGGCAGGGGGATCGGCAGGCTCGCCGCCGGATTCCTGGCGGAGAGGGGCTGTAATATCATCGCGCAGGGGAGAAAGAAGGAGCACTGCCAGGAGCTGGTGGAGGAACTGAGGGCGCTGGGAGTGGAGGCTTACGCTGTGGAGGCGGAATTTACGGACATGGATTCGGTGGCGGCGATGCTGGCGGAGATCGATCATGTGGGAACGGAAGTGGATGTGATCCTTAACAATGCGGGTATGCAGGTGGCGTACCGGACGGAATACCTGAAGACGCCGGCGGAGGATTATGCCAAGAGCTTTTCCATCAACACGGTCGCGCCTATGATGATCTGCTACCATTTCCTGCCCGGCATGATCCGGAAGGGATTTGGCAGGATCGTGAACACCACGAGCGGTATCGCGCTTGAGCCGGAGCAGGCCGGGTATTCCGCCAGCAAGGCGGCGCTGAATAAAGTCACTGTGGATCTGGGGTCGAAGCTTCAGGGAACGGATGTCATGATCAATCTCACGGATCCGGGCTGGTGCAGGACCGACCTGGGCGGCCCCCATGCGCCGAACGATCCGAAGAGCGCACTTCCGGGAGTGGTGGTAGGCGCTTTTGTGGATGACAGGAAGTCAGGACGTTTCTTCAATGCGGGGCTGCTTTACGATATGGGCCTTGAGGAGGCGGTGGCCCGGGCCGAGGAGATAGAGAGCCCGTATTGATCCCCCGCGGCTGACTGTGCTTTTGTGATTCCCTGCGGGAGGGATGGCCGCTCCCCGTGCGCGGGGAACAGGGCAGAAGCGGGGCGGGAGGAAAATATAGCTTCAAAAGTTTGGGGAGGATAACAAGGTCGATATGTCATACGAAAATTATTGTGATGCGTTAAAATCCGGTCAGAAGAATTACCGGGCGCATCTTCTGAAGGGCGATTATCCGTATCTTCCGGTATTGGAGGAAATCTTGTCCTTTGTGAAGGTGGATTATGAAAAAAGTCTTGGGATATGTGAGATCCCGCTGGACCTGATCGTGGGGACCAGGACCAGGGGAAGGACCAACTCCTTTGCCGGAAATTTCATGCCCCTTCTGGCGGCCCATACGGAGTTTGCCGGCAAATGGATCCAGTTGTGTTCGTCCTTACAGGAAGAAGGGCTGCGTGACCCGGTGAAGGTCTATGAGTTTATGAACCGGTTTTATGTGCTGGAGGGGAACAAGCGCGTCAGCGTCCTGAAATTCCTGGACGCCTACAGCGTTCCCTGCGCCGTCACCAGGATCGTTCCCAGGCGGACGGACAGCAAGGAAAATGAGATATATTATGAATTTTTGGATTTTTATGAGGTAGCTGGCATCAACGTGGTCTATTTCAGCGAGAAGGGCCGGTTTGCCAAGCTTCTTGAGATGGTCGGGACGCCCAAGGGGGAAAAGTGGTCTTACGATGACAGGGTGGAATTTAACGACCTCTATTTCCGTTTCCGCCAGGTATTTGAGGCCAAGGGCGGCGGCAAGCTCCCTATCACCGTTGGCGACGCGCTGCTGGCGTTTATCACTGTGTTCGGGTACCAGGAGACGAAGCAGAAGGACAGCCAGGAGCTGAAGGCCGATCTGGCCAAGGTATGGGATGAATTTGTGGTGCTGACCCAGGAGAAGTCCATAGAGCTTTCCATGGAGCCCCCTAAGGAAAATTCCTCCCCCAACCTTTACAAGAATCTGCTGAACCTGATCCTGCCGGACAATGCGCCGAAGGTGAAGATCGCGTTTTTGTATGAGAAGAACCACAGGACTTCCAGCTGGGCCTACAGCCATGAGCTGGGAAGGCTGTATCTGGAAAATGTGTTCCCCGGGCAGGTGGAGACCAAGGCTTTTGAGAACTTGGTGGCCGGAGAGAACGATCTGGCGTGTATGGAGCAGGTGATCAGCGACGGCTATAACATGTTGTTTACCACTACCCCGGTGATGATACCGGCCAGCCTGAAGATCGCGGCGAATTACCCGGACGTGAAGATACTGAACTGCTCGCTGAATATTTCCCATCCGACCCTGCGGACTTATTACGCCCGCATGTATGAGGCGAAGTTTTTGGCAGGCGCTATTGCGGGCGCCATGACCACAACCAACAAGATCGGGTACATAGCGGATTATCCCATCTACGGCATGAGCGCCAACATCAACGCGTTTGCGCTGGGGGCAAAGATGGTGAACCCCAACGCCAGAGTGTACCTGGACTGGCGTACCCTGAAGGACCGGGAGGTGCAGATCTTAAAAGACCCGGAGATCAACTACATCATCGACCAGGACATGACGGCCCCGAACAGCAAGATGCGCCGCTTTGGCCTTTATGGCATAAATGGGGAAAATGTGGAGAACCTGGCTATGACTACCTGGCACTGGGGGAAGCTTTATGAGAAGATCGTCCGCATCGTGCTGAACGGGACGTGGAAGGAGGAAGAGGCAGCTACGGGGAGCCGCGCCATCAATTACTGGTGGGGGATGTCGGCGGGAGTCATCGACCTGATCTGTTCCCGGAACCTGCCGCAGGGGACCAAGAGGCTGGTAGACCTGCTGCACAACGATATCTGTGCGGAGACCCTGATCCCCTTTTCCGGGGAACTGTGGAACCAGGAGGGCGTTTTGGTAAATACCTCCGACAAGGCGCTTCCGCCAAACGAGATCATCACCATGGATTGGCTGGCGGACAATGTGGTGGGGAGCATTCCCGCCTTTTCCGAGCTGAACGAGGAGGCCCAGGCTGTCGTGAAGCTGCAGGGGCTGAGCAAGGATCAGAACGCCGACGCGTGATCCGGGAACCTAGGGATGTAGGGACAGGAGCCTGTTCCGAATTTGGGGGAAGAGTGGAAACATCTGATGAAAATTATGGCCATTGCCGACCAGGAATCGAAACTGTTATGGGATTACTTTGATAAGAGCTATCTGGAGGGGATCGACCTGATCCTCTCCTGCGGAGATTTGAAGCCCCAGTATTTATCTTTCCTTGCCACGTTTACCCACGCGCCGGTCCTGTATGTGCGGGGAAATCACGACGACAGGTATGAGGAGGTGCCGCCGGACGGCTGTATCTGCATCGAGGATACGATCTATGTGCACAACGGTGTGCGCATACTGGGGCTTGGGGGCTCCATGCGCTATAAGCCGGGCAAAAACCAGTACACTCAGTCGCAGATGCGCCGGAGGGTGCGGAAGCTCTGGTGGAAGCTGAAATGGTCAAAGGGGTTTGACATCCTGCTGACCCATTCTCCCGCTTACCAGCTCAATGACGGCGAAGATCTGCCCCACATGGGATTTGAGGCGTTCCGCACTTTGCTGGACAAGTACAAGCCTGCGTTTTTTGTGCATGGACATGTCCACATGAACTATGGGAGGAAGTTTCCGCGCCTGTCCCAGTACAATGAGACGCAGGTGGTCAACGCCTATGAGAAGTATATCTTTGAGATCGAACTGTGATGCCTTCTTGTAAAAGAGGCGCAACACTGGTATAATGTTCAGATAAGCAAATGCGCTGCGGGCCGGTCCTGCAGCCGGAGGGGGATCCTGTTGAGAGGGAATAATTACAGACGGACAGGCATGTGTGCCTGAGGCAGGGCAGGGGTGCGGGATCTGCGCCCGCGCTGCCTGGCACAGGTTTGTTATGCGCGGAGGACAGCGCAGAAATGGCGAAAAATATGAAAAGAGTTGGGATCGTCACGGACAGCCACAGCGGCATCACCCAAAAGCAGGCTGCGGAAATGGGCATTCTGGTGCTGCCCATGCCTTTTTACATTGACGGACAGTGTTACCTGGAGGATGTGACACTGACCCGGGAGGAGTTTTTCAGACGGCTGGCAGAGGGCGCGGAGGTCAGCACTTCCCAGCCCTCCCCGTCTGATGTGACGGGGATCTGGAACAGGGCTCTGGCGGAGTATGAGGAGATCGTATATATCCCTTTGAGCAGCGGGCTCTCCGGTTCCTGTATGACCGCTATGGCCCTGGCGGCAGGGAAATCTTATCAGAACAGGGTGTTTGTAGTCGATAACGGCAGGGTCTCCACGCCTATGCGGAGGTCCGTTATGGATGCGCTGGAGATGGTGCGGGAAGGCTATGGGGCCGGCCAGATCAAGCGGATGCTGGAGGCGGCCAGGGCCCAGATGAAGATCTATGTTGCTGTGGACACTCTGGAGTATCTCCGCAGGGGAGGAAGGATTTCCAGGACGACGGCGGCCATCGGCACGGTGATGAACATTAAGCCTGTGCTGAAGTTGGATGTGAGCACTTTGGATA
Source organism: uncultured Acetatifactor sp. (assembly GCA_947588705.1). Taxonomy (GTDB): domain Bacteria; phylum Bacillota; class Clostridia; order Lachnospirales; family Lachnospiraceae; genus Acetatifactor. The sequence continues at coordinate 14,063 of CANPYT010000031.1, forward strand.
CATATAAAAAATGCCGGGGGTTCGGGCTGGCCAAGAAGGCCATGCTGGAAGCCATGCGGCGGGAGCTGGATACGGTGTTCGCCCAGCGGCAGGCCAGGGGGGAGGTCTATCTTCTGGCCGCCTCCAGCTCCGCCGCGCAGGCGACGGAGGAATGGGTGAAGGAGATCCGGCAGGCATTTCCGGGGATGGACGTGCTGTGCGACGATCTCCCTCTGGGGATCTGCTGCCATATCGGGCCAAACGGACTTGGGGTCGGCTGTTCCTGCAGGCCGGACAGAATAGGCGGAGCAGGCTGATTTGCCGGGCATTGACAGGGAGGAGGGAAACGGGATGCAGTCGAAGAAGGGGAAGCCGTTCCGGAAGACGGTTGCGTTTTTCTATGTGGCAGCTGCGGCGGTCATGCTGCTGATGGCCGCGCTCATGGCGTGGGAACAGCGGGGCAAGCAGGTGGATTTTGGGCTGGAGGGATTTGTAAGCGCCGAGGAGGGATGGACCGACATGGCGGGAGACCCGGTGGATGCCGCCTGGCTGAAGAAGGCCGGCGACGATGTGACGGTCTTTTACACGATCCCCGATATGCAGAAGGACACCAGCCTTGTCTATCGGAGCCAGAACACGGTCACGGAGGTCTGGCTGGACGGGGAGCTGTATTATGAGACGGATATCTTAAAATATCCTTTATTCCGTTCGATGCCCGGCAGCCGGTGGAATATCGTCACCTTTTCCCCGGAGCAGTCGGGAAGCGTTATAGAGTTCCGGCTCAAGGCGGCCTATGAGGGGAAGGGCGTCCAGGCGGACAATTTTTATTGGGGCGACCGGGCGGCAATCCTTCTGGCCGTGTTCCGATGGAAGCTGCCGGCGCTGCTGACCAGCTTTGCCATCTGCCTCAGCGGTGTTTTTATGATGATCCTTGACCTGACCATCAATTTTGGGAAGAAGAGGAAGAACCGCAATCTTTTACATATGGGGCTGTTTTCCCTGTGCATCGGCGGCTGGAGCCTGATGGAGACAAATGTGCTGCAGCTGGCGGTCAAAAATACCCAGATCATCCAGGTCTTTGACAATGCCCTGCTGATCATTTCCGTGATGCCCCTCCTTCTGTACGCCGACTGTGTGTACGGCATATTCCGCTACCGGGTGACACGGCTGATGGCGGTATTCCAGCTGGCGTTTTTCGGAGTCTGCATCGTGCTGCCGCTGTTTGGCCTGTCAGACTGGCATAGCCTGCTTCCGGTGGCCAGGGCGTACCTGGTCGTCTGTGCGATGGGGTTTCTGGTCTGGGTGATCCATATGAACGTTATGTTTTTCCGGAAGAAGCGGAATACTTATGGAGCCAGCCTTCAGCTGATCGGGATCGGGGCGCTGGGAGTCTCAGGCGTGGCGGAAGTGCTTCGGTATACGCTGACCGACAGCATGGACAGCGCGATGGTGCTGCGGTTCGGGCTTTTGGCTTTTATCATCCTGTTTGCCATCGGCGGCCAGTTCAGCACGTACCGCCTGCTGTCTCAGGGCATGGAGTATGACAGTGTGCGCAGGCTGGCTTATTCTGACACGCTGACCAGCCTCGGCAACCGCACCGCGTACCTGGAGAGGCTGCGGGAGTGCGTGAAGGAGCAGGATGCGCAGCTTGGCATCGTATATCTCGACATCAACGGCCTTAAGAAGGTGAACGATGTCCACGGCCATGACGCTGGGGACGTCCTGATCCGGGAGGCGTCCAGGGTGATTTGGGAAAGCTTTGGCCCCTATGGGGGAGTCTACCGGATCGGCGGGGATGAATTCTGCGTACTGCTGGAGAAGGATCCGGAGGAAAGTTACCGCCATGCGCTGGAAACTTTTGCGAGCAAGATCCGGCAGGTAAACGAGAGCGGGAAGTATGGATTTCAGCTGCAGATCGCCCAGGGATACGCGGACTGCGCGGCGGATTCCATGGAGACGGTGGAAACGGCCATAAAGGCCGCGGACGAGCGGATGTATCAGGACAAGATGCGGTTAAAGTCAGGGAATGGGTGAGAAGGGGAGACACGGGATATGTTGCAGCGCTTTTATCCGGATCACGAGGCCGACAGCGCTTATACGATCGACTATGAGGGGCTGTACCGGCAGGGATATCGGGGCGTGATCTTTGACATCGACAACACGCTGGTTCCCCACGGGGCTCCGGCGGACGGCAGGGCCCGTCAGCTTTTCGGCCGGCTCAGGCAGCTGGGGTTTCGCACGGTCCTTCTGTCCAACAACAAGGAGCCGAGGGTGAAGCCGTTTGCGGACAGCGTGGGTTCAGAGTATGTGTACAAGGCGGGAAAGCCAGGCCCCGGCGGCTATGTGAAGGCCATGAGGGATATGGGAACCGCTCCGGGAAATACGCTGTTTGTGGGCGATCAGCTGTTTACGGATGTATGGGGGGCAAAAAAGACAGGCATTGTGACGTTCCTGGTAAAGCCCATCCATCCCAGGGAAGAGATCCAGATCGTTCTGAAACGCAGGCTGGAGCGGATCGTGCTTTTCTTTTACCATCGTAAGAAACGGCGGCAGGTAAGCGGGAGCGGGGAAAAGCCCTGAAAATGCGGATGCCGCAAAACGCGGATACCTTCCGGGAACGTGCCGCCGGTACGGGCATTTCGGCCAGGGCTGCCGGAGGGCGGGGCGAGAGGGAAGGAAACGTGAGAGGAAAGGAACGAAAGGGGAAGGAAACGAAAGGAAAAGGGAACGAGAGGGGAAGGGAACGAAAGGAAAAGGGAACGAGAGGGGAAGGAAACAAGGGAAAGGAAACGAAAGGGGAAGGGAACGAGAGGGGAAGGAAACGAAAGAGGAAGGGAATGAAAACGAAAGGGAAAGGAAACGAGGGAAAGGGAAAGAAAAACGAAAGGAAAAGGAAACGTGAGAGAAAGGGAGGGCGAGAGGGAATGAGAGGGAAAAGTTTGGTGGACGGACGTACCCGCACCTGCGGGCTGATCGGAAACCCGGTGGAGCATACCGTCTCCCCGGCCATACATAACACGCTGGCGGAGGAGCTGGGGGATAACCTGGTTTATGTGCCCTTCCATGTGGCGGAGGAACGGGTGGAGGAGGCAGTGCGGGGAGCTTACGCGCTGAACCTGCTGGGATGTAATGTGACGGTGCCCTACAAGAGCCGCGTGATCCCTTTCCTGGCGGAGCTGGATCCTCTGGCGGAGCAGATCGGGGCCGTAAATACCCTGGTGCGCACAGAGGGCGGCTTTAAGGGATATAACACGGATATGCCGGGGCTGTACCGGGCCCTCTGCGAGGATGGGGTGCGGATCGCCGGGGAGAAGGTGCTGCTTTTGGGGGCAGGAGGAGTGGCTAGGGCGGTAGCCATGCTTTTGGCCCGGAAGGAGGCGGGAGAGGTCTTGATCCTGAACCGAACCAGGGAAAGGGCGGAGCAGGTGGCGCGGGAAGTCAACGGCTTTGCGGGCAGGCAGCTGGCGGCCGCCCTTTCGCTGGAGGAGTATGGACGGATCCCGGAGGGGGAAAGATATCTGGCCATCCAGACCACGAATGTTGGGATGTACCCGGATGTGGGAAGCGCGGTCATCCAGGATCCCGCTTTTTACCGCAGGATCCACACAGGATACGATTTGATCTTCAATCCTGCAAAGACCCGTTTTATGAGCCTTGTGGAGGAGGGCGGCGGAAGGGCGTTTAACGGCCTGAAGATGCTGCTGTACCAGGGGATCATCGCCTATGAGCTGTGGACGGGGGCAAAGGTGGGGGAGCCTCTGGCGCGGCGGGTGTATGAAGAGATGAAAAAGGCCATGGGAATAAAGGAACCAAAGCACGGGGGAGTACGGGAATGAGAGAGAGGAATCTGGTGTTGACGGGGTTTATGGGCAGCGGCAAGACTTCGATCGGCATCCGTCTGTCCTATCGGCTGAAGATGACGGTGGAGGATACGGATAAGCTGCTTGAGAGCCGGGAGGGGAAGAGCATAAATGATATTTTCGCCTCGGAGGGCGAGGCTTATTTCCGCCGGAAAGAGACGGAGCTTCTGGCGGAACTGGCCGAAAGGGCGGTGTCCGCGTCGGGGAAGGCGGGAAGCCCTAAGATCTATTCCGTAGGCGGGGGAACGCCTGTGGCTCCCGAGAACAGGAAACTTTTGAAACGGCTGGGGACAGTGGTCTGGCTGCGGGTGCGGCCGGAGACGGTGTACCAGCGGCTGCAGGACGACACCACGAGACCGCTTTTGCAGTGCGGGGATCCGTTGGCCAGGATACGGGAACTGATGGAGAGCCGGCGCGAGGCTTACAGTTCCTGCGCGGATATCACGGTGGATGTTGACGGGCTCAGCCCGGAGGAAATCATGGACAGGATAGAGGAGGGGCGAAAGGGAATGAAACTGCTGGTGATCAATGGGCCGAATATCAATTTCCTGGGGATCCGGGAAAAGAGCGTGTACGGGACCCAGGACTATTCATATCTGTTGGATCTGATCGAAAAAAAGGCGAGGGAGACAGGGAACCACATCGAGGTGTACCAGAGCAACCACGAGGGGGCGATCATAGACAGGATCCAGGAGGCATATTTCGACGGGACCCAGGGGATCGTGATCAATCCCGGGGCCTATACCCATTACAGCTATGCTATACGGGACGCCCTGGCTAGCATAACGGTCCCAAAAGTGGAGATCCATATTTCGGATATCACTGCCCGGGAGGAGTTCCGGAAGGTGTCCGTGACGGCGCCTGTGTGCCAGAAGCAGATCTACGGGAAGGGGCTGGAGGGATACCTGATGGCCATCGATTTCCTGCTGGGCGGCGCGGATCCCCAGGGCTGAGCTGTTATCTTTTTTTGAGAAAATTTTCTAAAATGGTTGAAATTTGTACATTTTTATATTACACTAGTGAAGAATTATATTGTGATCAGAATATTAGGAGGAATAGAATATGATTTCTGCAGGTGATTTCAGAAATGGTATTACCATTGAGTATGACAACAATGTATACCAGATCATCGAATTCCAGCATGTAAAACCGGGAAAGGGCGCGGCTTTTGTCAGGACAAAGCTGAAAAACATCAAGAGCGGCGGTGTTGTCGAGAAGACTTTCCGCCCTACCGAGAAATGCCCCCAGGCGCGTATTGATAGAAAAGATATGCAGTATCTGTATGCGGACGGAGACCTGTTTTACTTTATGGACACGGAGAATTATGAGCAGATTGCGTTGAATACCGAAACGGTTGGAGACGCCCTGAAGTTCGTAAAGGAAAACGAAATGTGCAAGATCTGCTCCCATAACGGCAGTGTGTTCTCAGTGGAGCCCCCTCTCTTCGTAGAGCTGGAGATCACCGAGACGGAGCCCGGATTCAAGGGTGATACCGCTACCGGCGCAAATAAGCCGGCGACGGTGGAGACCGGCGCACAGGTGGCTGTTCCTCTGTTTGTAGAGCAGGGAGACAAGATCAAGATCGATACCAGGACAGGAGAATATCTGTCCAGGGTGTAAAATCGGCCGTATCCTTTTCTTTCAACCAGGACTTGTAAGGCAGCGATGCCCCGGAAAGGGCGTTGCTGCTTTTTGTTGCCTAAAATTGCCTAAAATTCATGAAATAATTCATGAAATTCTAAAAGCCTGAGATTTTTTGCCGTGGCCAGCGCCGCGGCCCCGGCGGACCCCTGCCATCCTGACTGGCGTCTCAGCCAAATAAATAACCTTGAAATAAGACGGCGCGGAAAGAGGATAATATGAACATAAACGAATTTGCGGAAAAAGTCAAAATAGCTGTGGGGCAGAAGCTCGGCAGCCAGTACAGCGTGGAGCGGAAGGAGGTGCTGAAGAACAACGGCGTACTGCTCCACGGGATCCAGATCCTTTCGGAAAAGAGTAATGTAGTGCCTGTGGTCTACCTGGAACATTTCTGGGAAGAATATGAGAGGGGCGTGACGTTCGGCGAGGTGGTGGAAAGGCTCCTGGATGTCTGCGGGAAGGAGCTGCCGCTTACGCGTATGGACATGGATTTTTTTAAGGATTTTGGAAAGGTGAGGGACAGGGTCTGCTGCCGCCTGGTGGGGCGGGCCGGGAATGAAGAGCTGCTGAAGGATATACCGCATGTGGAATTTCTGGACCTGGCAGTATGTTTCTTTTACTCTTACAGGACGGAAAAAATAGGGGAGGCCAGTATCCTGATCCACAATTCCCATATGGAAATGTGGCAGTGCGGCACGGCGGAGCTGATGAAGCTGGCGCAGAGGAATACGCAGGTCCTCTATCCATGGAAGTGTGTCACAATGGAGGAGATCATGCGCGAGATATACGCGGACGGGCAGGAGCGGCCCGTCGTGGGGGAAGTGCCCATGCGGGTGCTGACCAACCGGCAGAAGGTGAACGGGGCGGCCTGCCTGATCTATCCGGGGGTGCTGGAGCTGCTGGCGGAGCGGTATGAGGCGGATCTCTATATCCTGCCCAGCTCCGTCCATGAAGTGATCCTGCTGGAGGACAGCGGGCAGGAGAGCCCGGAGGAACTGAAAAATATGGTCATCCAGGTAAACAGGACCCAGGTAGCGCCGGAGGAGGTGCTCTCGGACAGCCTGTATCGTTATGATCGAAAGAAAAAATGTGTGGAAAAACTTCTGTAATGCCGTTTCTGCGGTTTCTGCGGTTTCATTTCCGGCAAGTCACAGGCCCGGCCAAGGGCAGATCACAGTTTTTTTGATTTTTTTAAATTCCCAGTAGACAGACTCCCTTTTTTATGATATTATAGTCAGGGTGATGTAATAATTTTGTAATATTTGCAGCCGTAGTCTAACGGATAGAACGAAGGCCTCCGACGCCTTTAATGCAGGTTCGATTCCTGTCGGCTGCATTTACATCACCCTGTACTATGTATATGTCTGAATACGTTTGTCAGGAAGAGAGCCGCTTGCGGCTTTTTCCGTTTCCGCGGACAATTGCGCTGCTGTCCGTGGCCTTAGCTGAAAGGTATGGTTTTATGTTAAAAGATAAATGGAAGGTCATACGGGATTTTGTCGTGGAACACTGCAAGGTCATTTTTCCCGTGTTAGTTGTAATTGTTGTGGCCGCCACGGTGGTTTTGGCGTTGAACTTGAACCGCGAAAAGACGAGGGCGGACGAGGAAGCCGCCCAGGCGTCGGAAACTCCCGCCGCGGAAAGCCCGGAAGCGGGGACGGAGACGGGGGAGATCCCGGAGGTTCCTCTGGTGCCGAACGAGGACAGCGCCATCTATACCCTGGTAGCGACCTATTATAACGCCTTGGGGACCGGCGATATGGAGACTTTGGCGTCTCTTTACGATACGATCTCCCAGAACGAGCTCCTGCGCAACCAGGCCCTGTCAAATTACCTGGATCACTATACGGAGCTTCAGGTGAACACCAAGGAGGGCCCGGAGGAGGGTTCTGTCATCGCCTATATCTATTATAGGGTGTGTTTCGTGGGGCATGAGGACGAGTACCCGGGATATGAAATGCTGTATATCAGCACCGACGCGGACGGGAAGCTTTATATCAAAAACGAGGCGAATTTCACCGAGGAAGAAGAGGAGTATATCACGGAGATCAGCAGCCAGGCGGATGTGATCGAATTTAACAACCGCGTCGCCGTGGAATACAATGAGCTGATGCGGGAGAATGCTTCGCTGCTCCAGTATCTGAGCGAGGTGAGCGAGCAGGTGGATATCGATTATGGCGTCCTGCTGGCTAACCAGAACCAGGAGGAAGCCCCCCAGGAGGGCGAAGATGAAGGGGAGGCCGGCGGCCAGGAGGGCGGCGAGCCTGCGGCGTCGCAGGAGTCCCAGGAGACGACTGCCCCCACGCCTGCCTATGCCACTGCCACTACCACAGTCAATGTGAGAAGTTCTGACAGCGAGCAGGCGGACAAGCTGGGCCGGGTGAGCGCCGGGACCAGGGTCCAGGTCCAGGAGGTCAGGCTCAACGGATGGACAAAGGTAGTCTACGAGGGCGCGGACGGCTATATCAAGTCGGATTATCTCCAGTTTGCGGAGAGCACGGAGGGCCAGGAAGTTATCGGCACCGTGACGGCAAACACCAACATCAATGTACGCGCCGCCGCCAGCGAGACGGCGGAGAAGCTGGGGATGCTGGCAGGCGGGGAGAGCCTGGACCTGCTGGCGGTAGAGGGCGACTGGTGCAAGGTATCCTTCGGCGGCCAGGCAGCTTACGTAAAGGCGGAGTATGTGACCGTGCAGCAGTAAGGCAGCGGCAGGGCCGCAGCAACGCTGTAAGTTTAAGGGAAAAATAACGGAAAAGAATAAAATTCAGAAAATGGGGCAACCTCTTAGAAAGACACCTGAGAGGTTGCTTTTTTGCGCGGGCAGGGCAAGAGCGGGGCAGAGAGAGCCGTACAGACGGCGGAAAAGAGGAGTTATGACATCGAACGAAGCGGCGGTATACAGAGAGATACAGAGAAACACGGATATGGCCAGGAAGGCTATAGACACCCTTGCGGACAAGGTGAGCGATGACGCCCTTTCCATGCAGATATCCCGGCAGTCGTTGAAATATTCCGAATTGCATAACGAGGCTTCCCGGGAGCTGCTGAAAGCGAAGGCGGAGACCTATCGGAGCAGCGCCCTTTCGGAGGCGCTTATGCGCACGGGCATTCATTATAATACCATGCTGAACACCAGCACGGGCCATATTGCGGAAATGCTGATCAAGAACAGCACCAATGGCATCCTGGAGATGGAAAAGGTGCTGAAACACAATGAAAACGCGGGCCCGAGGCCGGTCTCGCTGGCAAAACAGCTGATCGAGTTTGAAGAGAAAAACGTGGAGAGGTGGAAGCAATACCTCTGATTGTGGCGCCGGATAGCACAAATTGTACAGGAAGCAACAGGGATATTGTGCAACATGTCCAAAAATGGACAGAAAACTTTTACAATTTAACGGAGTAAAGTGTGTTGAGAATTTGGCGCATTCAAGTTATAATAAACGGTGGTGTAAAATGCCGTATATACTAAATTATAAGGAGGATATGACAATGTCATATGTGGATGAGGTCTATGACCTTGTGGTGGCAAAGAATCCCGCTCAGCCCGAGTTCCATCAGGCGGTAAAGGAAGTTCTGGAGTCGCTGCGCGTTGTGATCGAGGCAAATGAGGAGCAGTATCGCAAGGATGCCCTGCTGGAGCGTCTGGTGACGCCGGAGAGACAGCTTCTGTTCCGTGTCCCCTGGGTGGATGACAAGGGACAGGTACAGGTAAACAACGGTTTCCGCGTACAGTTCAATTCTGCGATCGGGCCTTATAAGGGGGGCCTGCGCCTGCATTCTTCCGTAAACCTTGGCATCATCAAGTTCCTGGGTTTTGAGCAGATCTTCAAGAATTCCCTGACGGGACTTCCCATCGGCGGCGGCAAGGGCGGTTCTGACTTTGATCCCAAGGGCAAGTCTGACAGAGAAGTAATGGCATTCTGCCAGAGCTTCATGACGGAACTTTATAAATATATCGGCGCGGATACTGACGTTCCCGCCGGAGACATCGGGACCGGCGCGAGAGAGATCGGCTATATGTACGGCCAGTACAAGAGGATCACCGGTCTGTATGAGGGCGTCCTCACCGGAAAGGGCCTTTCCTACGGCGGTTCCCTGGCCAGGACCGAGGCTACCGGCTACGGCCTGCTGTACCTGACCGAGGAAATGTTAAAGTGCAACGGCAAGGATATCGCGGGCAAGACCGTGGCGATCTCCGGCTCCGGGAATGTGGCGATCTACGCGGCCCAGAAGGCTCAGCAGCTTGGCGCAAAGGTCGTGACGGTGTCCGATTCCACCGGATGGGTATATGATCCCGAGGGGATCGACGTGGATCTTCTGAAAGAGGTAAAGGAAGTGAAGCGGGCAAGGCTCACCGAGTATGCGGCGGCGAGAAAGAGCGCCGAGTATCATGAGAAGAAGAACGGCGAGCACGGCGTATGGAATATCAAGTGTGATGTTGCTCTTCCCTGCGCTACCCAGAATGAGCTGGACCTGGATGATGCTAAGGCGCTGGTGGCGAACGGCGTGATCGCTGTGGCAGAGGGCGCCAATATGCCTACTACCATGGAGGCTACGGAATATCTTCAGAAGAACGGTGTCCTGTTCTGCCCCGGCAAGGCGGCAAACGCGGGCGGCGTTGCAACTTCCGCCCTGGAGATGAGCCAAAACAGCGAGAGGCTTTCCTGGACTTTTGAAGAGGTGGACAGCAAGCTGAAGGGCATTATGGTAAATATTTTCCACAATCTGGATGAGGCGGCCAAGAAGTACGGCATGGCCGGCAACTATGTTGCAGGCGCGAATATTGCCGGTTTCCTGAAAGTCGCGGAGGCGATGACGGCACAGGGGATCGTGTAAGAAATAAATAAAGCCCCCGAGAGCGATAGGCTTTCGGGGGTTTTTTATTGTCGGAATTGCCCTCCATTTCGGAGGGATTTCCTTCAGGCCGGAATATTCAAACTTTCCTCTTTCTGAAGCATGGAGAATGTGGTACAATAACGAGGAAAGTGCCGATAGCGCTTGCGGCAATCGGCATTTGACGAGTATCGTAAGTATCATCCATATATTGATGAGATCATAGCTTAAATATTTCAAGCGCAGAGACGGGGACGATGACTTTATGAAAGATGATAATTATATTTTTCATGTACACACATATCGCTGTGCGCATGCGTCAGAAGATTCTGACGAGGCATATGTGCTGGCAGCGATTTCGCTAGGGGCAAAAAGTATAGTATTTACGGATCATGCTCCATTTCCGGATGATTTGTTCGGAAACCGTATGCGCTTTGCGCAGCTGCAAGAGTACATTTCGTCATTGAAGTCCCTAAAAAGCAGATTTAAAACCTCTATTGATGTCAGAATCGGTTTGGAGATTGAATTTTTACCTTCTTACCTGCCTTACTACTTTGCGTTAAAAGATAATGCGGATATAGATATTTTGATGATAGGGCAGCACTTTTTTGAGCTTTATAAAGGTTATTATAGTTTTAATCTGTCGGACAGATCAAAAGAATATCGGGGATTGTCCGAAGCGATTTGCGCAGGGATTGAAACAGGACTGTTTGATGCGGCAGCACATCCGGACAGAATATTTCGGCATCAGGGAGAGAAATGGACAGCGGAGATGTCGAAGCTGTCGGGAGAGATAATTGGTCTTGCACGGGAAAGAAATGTGCTTTTAGAAAAAATTTCAGTTCCATGCAGCAGTATTCATATTATCGAGCTGAATTTTGGGAAAAAGTTTCTGATGAAGAAATTATATATGGTTGTGACGCACATAATGTCAAAGAGTTGGCGCTTGCCACAACAATTAAAAAAGCAGATGGAAGGGAAATGCGAGAGATCCAAATGACATGGAAGTGATAACAGTCTTTTAAGTAACTGCTGGCATATAGAGTGCAGCTCGTACCAGACGAGTTGTGAAAATTTAGAAATGAAAGGATATACAACCACTGTCATCAGGCGATAATTTGATGACTTTGGGATTTGTGGAGGTACTTGTTTTGAAAAAAATAGCAATCACTATTATAAAATTTTTAGGATTTTTTCTTGGGTGGGCAATATTGGCTTCTGTATTGCCGTTATCATCATCGGAAGATCCTGCTATATGGAGATTGTGGGCAGAAATTATGCCGCTGTTATCAATAATAGCTTTTACTCTCGCATTCTGGCTTATAGAAAAGAAAGAGGTAAAGTTACATTTATTTGATAATCCAGCTAAGGGAGTGATATTAGGGGCAATCACAGGGATTGTATGGTTGGCAATTCCTACTTTAGTAATGTATATAGCAAAGATTATTCATTTTAACGGAAGTAATTCAATTGAACGATTTCCTATTTGGTTGATAGCAGTATTTCTGAATGCAATTATGCAGGAACTTCTTGTTCGTGGCTATCTGTACCAAATGCTCAAACAAAAACATAACATAGTTGCGGCTACGATTGTTACAACAGCGTTCTTTACTGCGTTGCATGGCGGGGTATTTGAAGCGGGTGTTATTCCGGTACTAAATGTACTTACTATGAGTTTACTTATGACAATAGTCCTTGAGTACAGTGGTTCGATTATCGCACCGACAATAATGCACTTTGTATGGAATGGAATTGGGGCATTAGTTTTAGGTGGGGTATCACTTGCAGATGACTATCCGAATTTATTTATTTTGACTTTCAATGGGAATGAGATTTTGTCTGGTGGAATTTACAAAATTGAGGGAAGCATTATTGTATTATTCGTTAATGTGTTTTTGATTGCTCTTTTTATGTTCTTAAAAAATAAACAAAGGGTAAAGTGATAGTTAGATTGCACCAGGGTTCTTTCACGAAGAAAAATTAAAGGCTGAAAAAGTATGGGATTTATCGAGGTTTATTAGTGTTATACAAAATTGCTAATAGGCCTCGACTTTTTGTCTGTGTAGAGGTATAATGT
>CANPYT010000032.1 GCA_947588705.1 uncultured Acetatifactor sp.
CGGCTTTCATGTTTTCCTCCATAGTATGTATCAATTCATTATAAAATCATTCATTGTCAGATACAAATTATCTCTTATCCTTCCAAAAGGTCAAATACATTTGCGTAACACATTCCATCATGCCCAACAAAATATGCATTAAGAAAAATACACTGATTGAAATGAGCCATTTTATAGCTGATGCTGGAACAATCAGGGCTAAAAATACATATGCGATCAATATCATCATATAAATAATTTCTACCATAACATAGTATGAAATATTGGACAACAAGACCTGAAACAAACTGAGTTGTTCATTGTCAAGCTTCTTATAATGTATTTCACTTGACTTTTCACTTTTCAATTTCCTTATATTTTCGTTATCAGAAGAAACTAAAATAGTTATTATGGCTAATAAAAAAGAAACCATATTTTATCTCCTCGTATTTTAGATAATATTTTTCACATTTCTTATCCAATTTGACAAAATAATACAAAATCTTTATTCTTGCCATCAGTCCTAATAAAATCCATTAAAATTACCTCCGCCCTCCAAATTGGTAGTTTTAATTATACCACGTCCATTCTCCATTTACCACAAAAATATAGGGCATAGCAGCCATAGCAGCCGCCATACCCCACATTTCTTATCGTTCCAACAATTTTTCTATTTTGTATTTCTGTCCTTTCAAGTCATTCTGCTTCCCATATAGGCTATTTTGCTCTTTGCACAGTTCTTTCATGCGTTCTAACTACGCCCGCACTCCCTCCCGGTGCGGCATTAGTTTTATACTCTACGCTTCCTCCGATGCCATCAATTGCGATTCATGTTTTTTAAAGAAATCAACACGAGGCAAAAGGTATTTCAATTCATGTTCAGACAAATCACCCACATACGAAGATATCGGTTCGAGAATTTTGTCCCAGTTCCATAAGGATTTATCCATATTCATATACTCCCGAAACATTTCACAACCATCCGGAGCAATTGGATGCAATAATATAGCCATAACTTTGCATGCATAAAAACAATCTGCTACTCTTTGCTTGCGAAGTTCTGTATCACCATTTTTATCTGCATCTCTTACTCCATTTACCCAATGCTTATTAACCTCTCTGATATAATCATCAAGAACATATGATATACGATGGAAATCATGATTATACATATGGCGCTCATATTCTAAAACGGTTTTCTCCGACAAATCCAAGATTGATTGCGAAATACTATTTGACGGAATCTTGCCATTATTATTATTCTGAGCAGCATAGAGACAAGAGCGAATTAATCTATTATATATATTTGTAAGAAGATTTCCTTCTTTTAATACCATATCAATTCCGGTTCTCTCTTCCTGCGGCATATAGACCTGTGGTTTGAATCCTACACTCTTTGACGAAAGTCCCAAACTCATGAAATGCATTCTTAGTTGCTCCTGCGTATAATACTCAAGAAGCTCATCAGCCATAGGCGGCTTGATTTCAGAACTACTACTCGCTTTAGTGTCCATAAATAATACATGCCTATTGGAAATTATATGTGGAAGATTGATTTTCTCCATATCCGGCTGTTCACCCTTAGAATATTTCAGTGCTGTTAATATTGCCATTTCTGCGATTGCATAGAAATAAATATTGTCTTCACCGATAAATTGATACACAGTTGCATCCTCATCATCCCACCATTTTTTCCATTCATCCTCCGGCAATCCCATGTCTTCCAAATAAGCCTTCGTGAATGATATCGGTGCCCAGAGCGATTCCGGCCATACCCAGAAAGTAAGGTTTTCCATGCCTTCCTTATCTGGCACCCTTACGCCCCAATCAATATTTCCAGACAAACGGAATGGGACCAAAGTTTTCCCTGAAGTATAATGAATGTTCCTTTCCTCCAAAACTTTTTTGGCCGCATCCCGCGCATCTAAATCTGCAAAAATGAACTGTACAAAGGATTTCTTTTCTTCATCCACCGTTTCATGCATCGGGAAAAAATGTTCTAGTTCCTCTTGATTTTCCATGTTCTTTCTGGGAATATATATCGAAGGCTTTTTCAGAAATTCCTCAATTACATCTAACTGAAATCTTCTAGTATTGGAATACCTTCTAAGTGCATCATTCCGTTCTTTCATCATATCAATAAGTGTCTCAAGACAAAAATACCAATTGTCGACAGATTTCAATATCGGCTTCTTACCCGTCAACGCACTAATAGGTGATATCAATTCCGACGGCATGTACTGATGTCCCAGCGAACACTCATCCGCATAGGCTTTCTCAGAGGTGCAACCAGGAATGGGGCATCTGCCAATCACCTGCCTACCATTTAAAAAGGTATCCGTATCCTCATCATAGAACTGCAGTGTTGAAAGCTTTTCGATATATCCATTCTCGAACAATCTGTTAAATATTTCTGCGGAATATCTTGAATGAATTTTTCCAGCCTGCCCAAGTGCAGAAGCTCCATACATATTAAGACTGATTTTATAATCCCGCAATGTTTTCTTTTGTTTTTCATGATTATCCGATACATATTCTTCTATCGTACCTGTATAACCACTTTCCCGCAATTTTCTGTATGCCTCCTTAATAGGGGAACCATAACAATCTGTGCCCGACACAAAAATGACATTTTCTTCACCAATTCTGTCCCGCAGAAATCGTGCAAAAATATCAGCGTGTACAAACATCCCTCCTACATGCCCAAAATGGAGCGATTTGTTTCCATAGGGCATACCACCTGTTACAACTGCTCGTTTTGGAAATACCGGTCTTTCACCTTTTTCAAGTCTCTTATTCATTTGACTTCCTCCTTTAATATGAAATGATGTTTTCCTAGCAGTAGGCAGGTAATAAAAAATCCCTGTAACTGCTAAAAACAATTACAGGGACGAATTAATCGTGTTGCCACCCTATTTCCTGAAATTATCACTAATCCCAGCTCTACAAGTACTCCTCAAAAAGATTTTATACTCTGGTTCTGTAACGGGAACTCCCGTCATAGCATCACTTATTCTCTACAAAATAAGATCCGTATGCAGCTCCGAGACCTGTTTCATCCAATTTCCATCGCTTTCTCTCACCACCAAAAGCTCTCTGTAGACTTCTCAAGGGATTACTCTTCTCTTCATAGCCTTTATAATATATTAATGGGATTATAGTAAATCTATACCCACATGTCAATCACTTTTTCCAAAAATGCCGCAGATTCCTCTGCTTTTTTGCAAGGTTTGAGTTATTAAGAAGCAAGTTCTACGATAGGTAGACTTATTTCTACGGAAAAAGGGTTGTTGTAAATGCGAAAAAGCTCATAAAATATAATCACGGCAAGAGGCATTATTCACAATATACGAGGAGGAGTTAAAATGGATCAAGAAAAGATCGGAGTGTTCATTTCTTCATTAAGAAAAGAACAAGGAATGACACAACAGCAATTAGCTGATGCTATTGGCGTCAGCAACAAAACAATATCCAAGTGGGAATGCGGCAAAGGAATGCCAGAGTTGGCATTGATTGTTCCTTTATGTCATATTCTGCAAATCAGCGTTAATGAGTTTTTATCAGGTGAACATCTGATGGAAAATAGTTACACAGAAAGGGCTGAAACCAATATGATGAATCTCCTGCAAGAAACAGAAAATTCCAAAAAGAAAAGCCGAAGTTCGTTATCTGCTTTTTGGGTAACCATAACAATATTTTTTTTAGTCGTTTTATATGTTGTTATTACAAATATGGGAATCAGTATGAACATGCTTTTGGGAGATATTCCCACATTACTAAGCATGCTTTTAGCTACGGCTTTATTTTTGATAGGCACAAATTTAGGACGCCCATTTTTAAATTCATTTAGATTCGTTTTAGGAAAACAGAGAATAGCAACAAAGGAACAATTGTTTCAAGCAAAATCAGCTATAAAGCTTGCTGGAACAACATTTTTGGGAATGGGATTCCTGGAAAGTTGTATCGGTTTTATGGCAATTCAGCCAATAGGCGAAGGAACACTTTTTCTCACAGAATTAAGTACGTCAATTTCAATCGCACTAAATGGAATTTTATATGGATTAATTGGTTTTCTATTATCGTTACCAATTCAAGTTAAGTTAGGAATAATATATATGCAGAATTTAGAAAACGTTGAAAAGGAGTAATTTTCCGCTTTAGCTGAACCAGGAGCCATTATATGTCTTTTGGGCTTTATTCCCAATTATGAAGCAAACAACCATGCTGATGACAGATGGGATCCAGCCGATTGGTGAACGAAAAATGAAATCTATGATTCCTATAGAACAAATACCACCGCCAAAAATGATCAGCGCAATCCCCCAAAGCCTGGTATATGCTTTGACATCTTGCTGCTTTACATTTTTATGATGATAATCGTGTATCAGCTGTATTTTTTGTTTTTTCCACAACAACAGTCCTATTATGACAAAGGCAATTCCTGCCGGTAATGTAAAGATTGTCACAATCAACGCCTCTGCAAACATTTCTCCACCCTCCCTACTTCCGCGTGGACAAAACATGTTGAGAATAATCCACTTTATTCCTGCCGCGTGGTATTTGACTTCCGCTGGCTGAATATTTCATCTGAATCCAGCATTACCGTAAAGGGGCCGTCATTGACCAGGGAAACCTTCATATCCGCGCCAAAGAGGCCCTTTTCCACCACATCCACCTCTTTCTGACACTGGCCTAAAACATATTCATAAAGCTCCCTTGCCATTCCCGGCTCTCCGGCATTGACAAAAGACGGCCTGTTCCCTTTCCGGCAGTCCGCATACAGAGTAAACTGCGATATGATAAGGATCTGGCCGTTTACGCTCTTGATATCCAGGTTGGTCTTGCCGTTTCCGTCTTCAAAAATACGCAGGCCGATCAGCTTTTTTACCATTTTATCGGCAACTTCCCTGGTATCCGTATTGGATATCCCTACAAAGACAAGTAACCCGCCGCGGATCCTGCCGACCTCATCGCCCTCTACGGAAACAGCGGCCTCCCGCACTCTCTGTATCAGAAATCTCATTTCTTTGCGTCCTCATCTTCGCTCTTTCCGCGGTTCCTGCGTTTTGTCTTTTCGAGCAACTTCTTTGCGGCGGACTCCGACGAAAGTTTCATCTCATGGATTCCCGCCTCATCCACGTAATCCAGCTGTTCGTACTTTTGGGTTTCCAGGGGCAGCTGTTTTTTTGCCAGAGCCGTATTGACGAGAGATTTTATCGCCGCATAGATCACCGCAAAAATCGGAACTCCTACGATCATGCCCAGCACACCGAACAAACCGCCAAACAGCGTAATGGAAAAAATGACCCAGAAGCCTGTAAGCCCCGTTGAGTTCCCGAGGATCTTGGGCCCCAGGAAATTCCCGTCGAACTGTTGGAGCAAAAGGATAAACAGCAGGAAATAAACGCAGTTTAACGGGTGCAGGGGATCCACGATCAGGACAAGGAACGCGCTGGGGATCGCGCCCAGGTAAGGGCCGAAAAAGGGGATCACATTTGTCACGCCGATGATAACGCTGATCAACGCGCCATAAGGAGTCTTCAGCAGAGTAACCCCCACAAAGCAGAGCAGCCCGATAATGATGGAATCCGCGATCTTCCCGCCAAGGAATCCAATAAAAGTCCTGTGGGTAAAACGGAAATTGCGCACCACAATGTTAGCGGTATCCGGTTCAAATACCGCATAGACGATCTTTTTGGACTGCCCCAGGAACTTTTCCTTGCTTGCCATCACATAGATGGAAATAATAAAGCCGATAATAAAGTCCCAGAGTACGCCCAAAATGCTGGTGGCCGTATTGGTTACTGTCCGGAACCAGATCATGGCGTTGGCCGGCAGCTGGCTGATCATATCGTCCAATTGGGCCGAATACTGGGAAATCGTCTGAAGCGCATACTTTCTCACATCCGGATTATCGTCAAGGATGCGGTTGAGCCAGTTCATGACGTTGTTTACATATTGGTCAAAGTTATTGATGATATTTTGGATACTGGGAACGAGCTGCGAGATCAACATATAGAACAGCATGTAAATCAGGGCGATAAAGAAAAACGCGGTTAAAAATACGCTGATCCCCCTTAAAACGGAATCCCTGCGCTTTGACTTCCTGATCCCGAACTTTTCACAGACCGGGGCCAGGATCTTTTTCTCAATAAAATTAAGCACCGGAGTTAAAAGATATGCCATGGCAAACCCGACTACCACCGGCATCAGGATATCGGTGACCGTGTTCAGCACCGCTGCTATGTTAGAACTGTGAAACACTAAATAATAAAAGAGGATCGAAGCAGCCAGCACCAGAAATGCAGTCATGCCCCAGCGAATATACTTGTTGTTGAACTTGAATTTCATAGTATCTGTTCCTTCCTTAAATTGCCTTTATTAATCATACTATTATTCCGACAACAAAACAAGTGGTTTTTATAAATTATGTGCTGTTATATGCCTGTTATATGCGCTGTTTACCCGGCGTTATTCACTCCTGCACTGTTCCCTCCGGCGCTGCCCTCTTCCTCCGCTCCTCCCTCCGTGTCCGGCCAGGTCTCAACCTCTTTTCGTCTCGTAGGGGGCAAGCTCAAACCGGATAAAGTATCCCTGGTCGTGCCGGCAGACCGGGCAGACTGCGGGCGCACCGGGCCCCTTATATACATATCCGCAATTCAGGCACATCCACTCCTGCTCAACGTCCGACACAAACAATTTTCCTTCCCTCAAAAGCCGGGCATACCTGCCAAAGCGGTCCCCGTGCACCTTTTCGATCTCCGCGATCTGCATGAACGAGGCGGCGATCCTCTGAAATCCCTCTTCCTTTGCCTTTTCCCCAAAAGCCTTATATACCGAATCATGCTCTTCGTATTCGTTGTGCTGCGCCATCTCTAACAGCGCGGCCACATCGTCGGAGATATCTATCGGATACCCGCCGTCAATAAAGACGGTTTCTCCTGCCAATTCTTTCAGGTGCCCGTAAAAGATCTCCGCGTGTTCCTTTTCCTGATCCGCTGTAAACGCAAAAATGGCGCTGATCACCTGAAGGCCGTTTTTCTTGGCGGTCGAAGCCGCAAATGTATAGCGATTTCTGGCCTGGCTCTCCCCGGCGAATGCCCTCATCAAATTATCCCTTGTCTCGCTGTTTTTAAAATCTACTGACATAATGCCTCCTTTTTTCCCGGAATGGTTTCATGGGCTTCCCAAAATCTGGCTAGGACGCTTCCGGCATACTCCAAGTATATCCCTCACAAAGCCAAAATAACCACAAAATAAACCGAAATAAATCTATTGCGAACCCAATTACTTTGTTGTAAACTGAAAAAATAGGTACCACAAAACTGTGCCCATTTTGTTGAGCAAGGCCGGATCCGGCTAAAAACAAACAGGCTGGGAAGCCGGACAGAGGAAGGATGAGGATCATGGCGGTTATAAAGCCAAACAATTATCACGAGGAACAAAACAAGCAGAATATCCTGAAAATGAGGGCTGTGCTGGAAACGCTCCCTTCTTTTTGCAAGACCTATTTCCGCGGCATCGAGGAATACACCTCCACCCGCACCCGTCTGGCATACGCTTACGACCTCCGGCTGTTTTTTGAGTTCCTGCACGAAAAAAACGCTGTCTGTGCAAAGATGGAAATCCGGGATTTCCCGCTTTCTCTTCTGGACCAGCTGACCCGGCTGGACATCGAAGAATATTTAGAGTACATGACACTATATGAGAAGGACGGAAAGGATATCACCAACGACGAGCGCGGAAAAGCGAGGAAATTGTCGGCTCTCCGCAGTTTTTACAACTATTTTTATCAAAGTGAAATGATACGGAACAATCCGGCGTCCCTGGTCTCCACGCCTAAGCTGCATGAAAAAGAAATCATCCGGCTGGAACCAAATGAAGTGGCTATCCTTTTGGACCAGGTGGAGGACGGCACCAAACTGACCCCCAAGGAACTGGAATACCACAAAAAAACAAAAGTGCGCGATGTAGCCCTTTTGACGCTCCTGCTGGGCACCGGGATCCGCGTCTCCGAATGCGTGGGGCTGGATGTGAAGGACGTCGATTTTGAAGCGGACGGGATCAGGATCCGCCGGAAGGGCGGCTACGAAGCCACGGTTTATTTCGGCGAGGAGGTGGAAACGGCACTGCTGGACTATATGGAGCAGCGGGAACATATCATTCCGGCGGAAGGCCATGAGGAAGCGCTGTTCCTTTCCCTGCAAAACAGGAGGATGGCTGTGCGTTCCGTCGAGAATCTGGTTAAAAAATATGCCTCCAGAGTGACCACCCTAAAGAAGATCACCCCCCATAAGCTACGCAGCACCTACGGCACCACCCTGTACCGGGAGACAGGCGACATATACCTGGTGGCGGATGTGCTTGGCCACAAGGATGTCAATACCACGCGCAAACACTACGCGGCCCAGACGGAAGAACGCCGGAAAAGAGCCGCAAAATATGTACATCTGCGGGAAAACCCGGGCGATTCAGAATGACCGTAAGCTTTTGTATTTAGGGCCTGGAACGTGTTGTGTATTAGGGCCTGGAACGAGGGCCTGGAACGTGCGCCGCCTGTGCTCTGGCTGGCCGCGTTCCAGCCGTGTGAACGGTGTGAGTGGGATCAGCGCACATATTCCGCCTCATAATATGGCAGGATCAGCATCTGCCCCGCCGCCACATCGTCCGCGTCAGCCAGATGATTGATACTGCATACTTCGGCAATATATCCCTCCAGATCCTCATAATGTGCCTCATCCGCATATTCTTCCGCCAGGTTCCAGAGGGAATCACCTGTCTCTACAGTGATGCTGGTATAATATTTAAAACCGTCGCTGGCGTGTATCCGGATGGACCTGTAAGACATAAAGCAGATGGAGACCATGCACAAAGTAACAAAAGCTCCCAGCAGTCCGACAGCACATTTCCTCCTGCGTTCCCTGCGAAGACGAATCGCCCTCAGGTATCTTCTCCGCTCCCTGTCATCCATTTCATAAAGGCTTTTCTGCTCTCTCATATATCTCCATTCCTTTCCCAGTGCGCTTGTCTCTCACCGACGTTTTATCTGACTACATATTCAGGATAAGGCTGTCTCTCTTGCCTTGTATTAGTATTCAGGATAAATCTGCCTTTGATTACCTTGCATTATTATTCAGGATAAAACCTGCCTCTGATTACCTTGTTATTATTTAGGATAAACCTGCCTCTGATTACCTTGCATTATTATTTAGGATAAACCTACCTCAAATTACCTTATATCATCATTCGGGAGGAAACTGTCTCTCTTACCTTGTATTATTATCCAGAATAAACCTGTCTCTCCTACCTTATATTATTATTCAGGATAAACCTGCCTCAAAATACTTTGTATCATCTTTCCTCATTCGCCGGACAGCTATTTTCAACCATGCGTTCGGAACATTTGTTCTGAATTTAAAATAGCACAAGAACAAATGTTTGTCAATAGGAAAAACGAACATATATTCGCAAACATATTTTTGGAATATATGTTTGCTTTTTCTGATCCCGTATGTTATAATTTTTTTGTCAAACTAAGAACAAGCTAAATCATGCCCCGCGGCTTGCTACGGGGTATTTGACTGCACCGCAAAGGAGGCGCTTACATGAGAGCTGGTAAAATCACAGCAAAACAGCAGGAAATTCTTGACTATATCAAAGAAGAAATACTGCGGAAGGGATATCCTCCCACAGTCCGCGAGATCTGCGAGACCGTAAACCTGAAATCTACCTCTTCCGTGCACTCCCACCTGGAGACCCTGGAGAAAAACGGATACATCCGTCGGGATCCCACAAAGCCAAGGGCCATTGAGATCTGTGACGATAGTTTCCAGATGGTCCGGACAGAGGTGGTAAGCCTTCCCGTTGTGGGAAATGTCGCGGCCGGCCAGCCGATCCTGGCGGAAGAAAATATTCAGGATTACTTTCCTGTTCCGGCCGATGTAGTTCCCAGGGGGGAATCTTTTATCCTGAATGTCAGGGGAGATTCCATGATCAACGCCGGGATCTTTAACGGTGACCGGGTATTTGTGAATGTCTGTTCCACCGCCAGCGACGGTGACATCGTTGTGGCGCTCATAGAGGATTCCGCCACAGTGAAAACGTTTTACAAGGAAGATGGCCATATCCGCCTCCAGCCGGAAAACGACGCCATGGACCCCATCATCGTGCCGGACTGCCAGATCCTTGGGAAAGTGTTTGGCGTGTTCCGCTTTTACCGTTAATATTCCATATTTTTTCAATTTTCCCAAAAGCCGATTTCGCATAAAAAAAATTATTTTGCAGAAATTAATACAGCCGGTCCTGTAAAAGCCGTGCTGGAACTATGGAGAAAGGTTGAACAAGCCGCAAAGGCGGCAGAAATGAGGGAAAATATGGGAAATAAATTTTTGGACGGTACTGCGCTGACCATAGCGATCATCGGTGCCATTAACTGGGCGCTGATCGGTCTGTTCCGCTTTGACCTGGTGGCCTTTATCTTCGGCAATATGTCATGGTTTTCCAGGATTGTCTACACGCTCGTAGGTATCTGCGGACTTTACCTGATCAGCTTCTTTATGCACCTGTCTGACAGGAATAATCAGACCACGACCTAACGGGCCCACAGGCAGTTAAGCCGCGCAACAAAAAAGAAAGTTCCAAGACTTTGCGCTTGAAACTTTCTTTTTTTCCCCATTTTTAGGCTTTCAGTCCTCATCAGCCCCTGTCAGCTCGTCCACGTCGATCTGTCTGCCGTCCCTCCAGATCCGCTCCAGATCGTACAGCAGCCGATTTTCCTTATCAAAGATATGGACGATCACATCGCCGAAATCCAGGAGGATCCAGTTCGCCGTCTCATAGCCTTCGATCTGGCGGACAGGCCAGCCGGCCCTTCCCAGCTTTTCCTCCACGTTATCGCACAAAGCCTGGATCTGGTTCTTATTTCCCCCTCCGGCGATAATAAAATAATCTGCCAGGACCGAGACTTCGCTGATATCGATCACGCGGATATCTTCCGCCTTTTTATCCCTCAGGGCTTCGATGGCCAGTTTTGTCATTTTCCGTGAGTTGCTGCTGATTTTCTCCATTTTCTCTTCCCTTTCCCTGTTATTCAGGCATGGCACCGCCCTTTGCTCCCGCAAACAATGAGCCAGGTGTTTCTTAAGGTTTTACTGCTTTTTATAATAATTCAGGGTCTGTTCCGTGCCGGAGAACACAGTACATCCGCTCTCCTTTACATGCTGCAGGGTGGCCTCCAAGATACGGACCAGCGCCTTATCCAGATCCTGAAAGGCCAGTGTGCGCAATTCGGCCAGCCCCGGCGCCTTATCCCTGCCGGGCTCGATATAGTCTGCCACAAAAATGATCTTTTCAAGCAGGCTCATTCCCTCTCTTCCCATGGTGTGGTAATAGATGGCATTGAGCACATCCTCGTTTTCCACCCCATATTTTTTCCGGGCCAGGATCCCGCCAACCTTGCCGTGGAGAATGAAAGGAAGGCTGCGCTCCTCTTCCGTCACGGGAATGTTGTTCTTTTCACAGATCCTTAAAAGCTCTTCATCCGGCAGGCATTTGGCGCAGTCATGGAGCAGACCCGCCAACAGCGCATCCTGCATGTTTTCTCCGTAGCGCATAGCCAGGGCGGCGGCGGTGTACTCCACACCCAGCGTATGTTCGTAACGCTTTGCGTTCTGAGCCTTACGGATGGCCTTCCTCAACTTCTTCATGGAATGCTTCGCATTCTTTTTTTTCATGATAAAACCCTCTCTCCTGTATATAAGCCAGCACTTTCTCCGGCACCATGTAGCGCACGCTTTCTCCCCGTCTCAGGCGTTCCCGGATCTCTGTGGAGGAAAGTTCAAGCTGCGGGAATGACATCAGGCGGATATCGCCGCCAAACCGTTCCAGAAGCCGTCTTCTCCTCTGCTCCAGCTCGTCCATGGAATGTTCTCCCCGCACCGCCGCCAGCAGCGTACAGCTGGCCAGCAGCCGTTCCGGGCACTTCCAGTTTTCCAGGCCGGCCAGGCAATCCGCTCCCACGATAAAGTAAAACCGGTCCTGCGGATACCGCTGTCCCAGCAGCTCCATAGTCTCATAGCTATAGGTGAAGCCCTCCCTGCGGATCTCCAGGTCCATACATCTGAGACGTTCGTTCCCCTCCACAGCCAGCTTTGCCATATGCAGCCGTTCCTCTCCGGGAAGGATGTCCCTATTGGCTTTCAGGTAGGAGAGCCCTGTGGGGATCAGCCAGACCTGTTCCAGTCCGGCTTTGTCGGCGGCCCATTCCGCCAGCATCAAATGCCCTGTGTGGATGGGGTCGAAGGTTCCGCCCATAATGCCGATTTTCCTCATATCCGTCCGCTCCTCTTTTCACGCCCCATAACGTCTGACGGCCGCCGTCCCTTCCCCGCACCGCTCCCTCTCTCCTAGCGGGGCAGCTGTATCTTCGGATGATCCTTGTCCGGCTTGTACAGGACAAATTTCTTCCCGATGACCTGAACCAGCTGGGAATGAGTCCTTTCAGCCACCGCTTCCGCAACCACACCTGTGTCGTCCAGGCAGTTTTTCAGCACAGCCACCTTTAACAGCTCGTTTTTATTGAAAAATTCGCTGATGGAGTTTGTCAGCTCCGGCGTCAGGCCGGACTTCCCTACCTGAAAAACCGGCTCCAGTTTGCTGGCAAGGCTTTTTAAATAGGCCCTCTGTTTGCTTGTCATATTATTATCTCCTCCGCTCCCCCCGCAGCCGCACGGCCGGCGACGCGGCGGGATTCAAATGTTACTTGTAATAATCAAAGACCAGCCCATACATGCGGACGGTGTCTCCCTCCTGGATGCCGAGCGCCTCCAGCTTTTCCAGGATCCCTGTGTTTTTCAGGAAATTCTGGAAAAAGGTAAAGCCTTTTTCACTGTCCAAATTGGTGTACCCAAGCATTTTCTCGATCTTTGGCCCTTCCACCACATATACGTCCGCCTCCGGGTCATAGCTCACCGTATAGGCATCCGCCGACTCTCCGCTCAGGGCCCCGCGCTCCGGGTAATATTCCCTCTCAAAAACCGTGACTTCCCGGTCAAGCCCCTCCAGCATCTCGTTTACCTTGTACAGAAGTTCTCTCACGCCCTCTCCGCTGACGGCGGAAATGGGGTACACCGGTATGCCCTTTGGTTCAAATTCCGCGCGTATGGCGTCCACGGGATCCTCCCCCGCGCCATAGATGGCGTCGATCTTGTTTGCCGCGATCACCTGGGGCCGTCTGGCAATATCAGGGTTATAAGCCTCCAGCTCCCGGTCGATCGTATAGACGTCCTGGACCGGATCCCGGCCCTCCGTGCCCGCCGCATCCACGATATGGATGATCACCTTGGTCCGCTCGATATGGCGCAAAAATTCATGTCCCAGCCCCACTCCCTCCGAGGCGCCCTCGATAAGCCCAGGGATATCGGCGATCACAAACCCCTTCGTCCCCTCCAGGTCAACCACGCCCAGGTGAGGGTTTAAGGTGGTGAAAGGGTAATTGGCGATCTTGGGCCTGGCGTTGGTGACTCTCGCCAGGAAAGTGGATTTTCCCACATTGGGAAAGCCCACCAGCCCTACATCCGCGATCATTTTCAGCTCCAGGAACAGCTCCAGTTCCTGGGCGGGCTGGCCCGGCTGGGCATACTTCGGCGCCTGCATGGTGCTGGTGGCATAATGCTGATTGCCGTTTCCGCCCTTGCCGCCGGTTAGGAGCACTACTCTGCGGTTTTCGCCGGACATGTCGGTTATGACCTGCCCGCTTCCGGCCTCCCGTATCACGGTCCCAAGGGGAACTTTTATCACGATATCGGCCCCGTCCTTTCCACGGCAGTTCCGTTTCCCGCCCGGTTCCCCATCCTCCGCTTTATATCTGCGCGAGTTCCTGAAATCAATGAGAGTGTTCAATCCCTCGTCCACCTCAAAGATCACGTCTCCGCCCCGGCCGCCGTCTCCGCCGTCAGGGCCTCCCGCCGGCACATATTTTTCACGCCGAAAGGAGACATGGCCGTCTCCGCCCTTGCCGCTCCTCACAAAAATTCTGGCTCTGTCTGCAAACATCATTTTACCAATCACCTCATGATATGCGCTGTCTTGCGCAGGTCATATACCGCGGAACACATACGGAAAAAGGCTTCAAACACCTGGTTTGAAGCCCTGACTGTTCCGGTCTTATTTCTCTACAGGATATACAGAAGCCTGCTTCTTGTCGCGGCCCTTCCTCTCGAAACGAAGGACGCCGTCAACCAGTGCAAACAGGGTATCGTCCCCGCCGATGCCCACATTGACGCCGGGGTGGATCTTGGTACCGCGCTGTCTGTACAGAATGTTTCCCGCCTTTACGAACTGTCCGTCAGCTCTCTTCGCACCTAATCTCTTGGACTCGGAATCTCTGCCATTCTTGGTAGAGCCAACTCCCTTTTTATGTGCGAAAAATTGAAGGTTCATGTTCAGCATGTCTTACACCTCCTCGAATTTAACTTGTAAATATTTTTCCCCGTATTCCCGGCTCAGGTTTTCCAGGTTAAATATCATGGAATCCACCAGGAAACCGGATTTTTCCTGCAATATGCCCTGAAAATCACATCGGATA
The DNA here is from genome assembly GCA_947588705.1 of uncultured Acetatifactor sp. Taxonomy (GTDB): domain Bacteria; phylum Bacillota; class Clostridia; order Lachnospirales; family Lachnospiraceae; genus Acetatifactor. The sequence goes on from CANPYT010000032.1 coordinate 14,564, forward strand.
TAGCCTGTCGGCTCATCGGAAGCCAATGTCAGCTTTTCTCCCGCCAGCTCCTCCAGGGAATTGACGGTGCCGATGACCAGCGCCGAAATGGCGGCGCACAAGATATCCGGCTGACCCTTACGCGCATATCCGGCATGTCCCATACAGGTGAAACCTCTATAGGCATGGTCGTGATCCCTTCGGATCGTTACTGTCGTCATGGCTTATGCGTTGATCTTGTCGATCTTGACCTGAGTGTATGCTTGTCTGTGACCGTTCTTCTTGTGGTAGCCGGTCTTTCTCTTGTACTTGTAGACAATGACCTTCTTCCTTCTTCCCTGCTCCACAACGGTCGCGGTAACGTTTGCCTTTGCAACATCCTCGCCAACCTTCAGGGTACCGTCACTTACTGCGATCACACGGTCGAACGTGACAGTGTTTCCGGGTTCTACGTCCAGCTTTTCCACCTTGATGACATCGCCCTCGAAAACCTTGTACTGCTTTCCGCCTGTTGCAATAATTGCGTACATATTAAGGCACCTCCTCTTTATGGACCCGTCGGATCCATTTACTCGCTGACCTTGGTGGCATCCGGTTTCCGGACGCACTTATACCGGGTCATGCGGCACACTTAATGATAATAGCATGAGCCAATCCGCCTGTCAAGAGTTTTTTGGCTTTTCACATATTTTCATCCAGATACAGCTGTACACGGTTCTGGATGACGCCGATCACATCGTCCAGGGATTTCTGGCCGTCGAAATAAGCCTTTGTCTCCTCCACAATGATATCCAATATCGGCGTACTACGTTCCTGAAGCCGGCCGTGTTCAATGATATTCCGGATGACATCCGCCTCCTCCTGCTTTACCACATGGGTGGAATAGGAATAAGTGTTGGAAAAGCTGATCGTGCCGGAGCTTTTCGGAACATAATCTCCAAACTGATCGGTCACCGGATTTCCGTCTTCGTCCAACAGGTAATCCGAAAGGGCCGCCTCAAGCATGGCATCCAGCCTTGACCTCAGGATTGGGAAACCTGCCATGCCGCCGTCTTTCTCCTGTTTGCCCGAGATATAACTTTCCAGGAAGTTCCAGGCTGCCTCCTTGTTTTGAGACTGGGCGCTGATGCCGAAACACTCCGTGGCCATGAACGTGCCGACGCCGGCCCCGTCCGAGCTCGGCAGCCCCACAAACACCGGATTCGAGCCGAATGGATCAGCGAACATCTGCGGGCCGTAAACATCATACATATCCGCATACACAAGCAATAGTTCGCCCTCCTGCGCCATCTGCCTCCAGGATTTTGATTTGGACTCAGCTTCGTACCTCTTCTGCCCCTCGGACGCTTTCGCCGCAAATTTCAGGATATTGCGGAATTTTTCATTATCAAAACTGCATTTGCCGGTATCCTCCTGTACAAAGGAATCCATCGTGTATTGCAGGCAATACCGCAGGCATCTCCCCGGAGAAAAATAATCCAGCAGGAACGCGTCCGGGTGGGCGTCCGCAAAAGCGATCACATCTTCCGCGGTCCAGCTGTCCACATCCCCCAGGGCATCGCCGCTTCCCACATAGGTTTGCAGCTGGAGCACTGTGGGAAGGACTGTCAGCTTGCCGTTATGGGTAAACTGGCTTAACACATTTTCGATCAGGTCCTCTTTCGGCAGTACCGCGCTTTTTTCCAGGAAAGGGGCCAGATCTTCCAGGACTCCCTTCTCCGTGAGGTTCCGCCAATCCATGCTATAGCTGTCCAGGCCCAGGATATCCGGGCAATTGCCGATGGCGATATCCGCCTGTATCCGTTCCCAGCCCGTATCCAGATCATATTCTTTCTCGTCCAGATAGGTTTTTACCGTGATATGGCAATTTTCATTCTGGCGGTTAAACTGGCTGACTGCGGCTTCCAGGCCCGGGAAGCTGTGCAGCATACCGATAGTCAATTCCTCCTTTTGGCCGTTTGAGGCTTCTCTCGGCTCATCGGAAACGCTCATCAGCACCACGCCGCAGTTTCCGCTCTCCCAATCACTGTACGTCACGACGATCCGCCCGTCGGACAGGCCGCCTGCGGAAGCCGATATCTGGAAAGAAGGGATCTGGGTCTCCGTCATTTTAAAGAGGGTCTGGTTCTCATGGGTTTCGATATCATAACAGTACACGCCCATGGAGTCCGCGGTCAGGAAATTCCCCTCGGAATCAAAGTTCAGCCGCCCGCTGCCCCACGGCATTCCCTGCAGGCCGTCCTTCAGCTTGGCCCCCTCGTAATCTACCGCATACAGAATGGCGGGATTGCCTCCGTCTGTCACATAGACCCTGCCGTCCATGCCGCGTCCGAAATATAAGAGATTGCTGTCTTGTATCTCTTTCTTCCGAATGACTCCCGCGGGAGTTCCCTGGGCGTCAAAAAGGCAGATATCCCCGTCTGACAGCAAATAGGCTCTTCCCTGGGAGTCCACGGCCAAAGAATACTGAAACGTCATTTCCGGCTGATATAGGTCCGTGATATCCCGGCGATAGACCTCCTGTTTGGAAGCGTCCCATTTCACCAGCAGCCGCTTCAGCTGAAAATTTCCCATCTCCCCTTCCGTCTCGTTTTGGATCATGTAGATGCTGCCGTCTTCGCCTACAGACCAGCTGGCGATAAACCCCGTGTTATAATCCGTCACGGAACCGTCTGTAAAGGACAGGCAGCGCAGGAAACTATTGTTCAGGTTCTTTTCGTCCGTCACCATACAGTACAGCCGGTCGTTCACGATCTGTACGTCATACAGGGTGTAATTGACTCCCTCCTCCAGGGGAAATTCCTCCGGCTGGTAAAACTGCCCGGAAGGATCCGCTCCGTTGCTTTCCTTCGCCTGGTTTTTCTCCGTACCGCCGGAAGCCTGTCCTTCCACGGCGCTCTCTGTTTCGGACGCCTGCTTTTGGCCGCTGCCGTCCTTCCCCGGATCGTCATTCAGTCCGTCATCTCCTTTTCCGCAGGCGGCCATTCCCAGAAAAAGGGCGCCGCAGAGGATCAGCGCCTCCGCTTTTTTCCAAAACCGGATGTTGTTCTTTAAATGCCCTGCCTTCTTCTTTCTCTTTCTCATTACATCTCCCTCCTCGTTTTCCTTATTTCGTTCCCCTGTAAAATATTTTATTCTCTGCTTTTTTGAAAGGCAATATCCCCCCGGGAAAAACCCATTAAGAACTCTTTAAGATTGTTTTAACAAATCTTTACCGGCTCGCTGTAACACATGGCCTTTTCCCCTGGCCGAAACATGGTGCAATATTTTCTACTCTGAAAGAGGCCATGCAAAAAACGCCGCGGCATGACCGAAATCATGCCGCGGCGTTTCGCTTCCCTTTAACATTCAACTGTTTCGCTTTTCAAAATCCTCCACATACTGGACGATCAGTTTCACGGTTCCCTCCACTCCCAGCACACTGCTGTTGATACAGAGATCGTAGCTGTCCGCCCGGCCCCATTTCTTGGAGGAATAATAGTTGTAATAACTCTGGCGCTGTTTGTCTTTTTTGATGATCATGTCCCTGGCCTTGGATTCGGTGAGATTGTATTTCTCCATGATCCGCTTTACCTTTGTAGCGTCATCGCCATAGATGAAAAGGTTTACCACATTTTTGTAATCCGCAAGCGCGTAGTCCGCGCAACGCCCTACGATGATGCAAGGCCCCTCGGAAGCGATCTTTTTGATCGTATCGAACTGCGCCAGAAAAACCTTGTGGCTGATAGGCATATCCACGAAGGAAGAGGCGTTGTATCCGAAAGAATAGGTGTCCATCACAAGGTTGTAAAGGAAGGAGCTGGTAGGTCTTTCGTCATGGTTCTGGATCATTTCCTCACAGAAGCCGCTTTCCTTTGCCGCCCGGGTCAGGAGCTCCTTGTCGTAACATTTGATGCCGAAATATGCGGCAACTTCCTCTCCGATTTCCCGTCCGGCGGATCCGAACTGCCGTCCAATGGTGATCACAGTATTCATAAGCATGCCCTCTCTTTCCGCTTTGTCACCGCGGGTAATGTCGTTTGCGACAGATCATGCCGCGGATCCTTTACTGTATCGATTTTATAACAGGCAAAGAATCTATGCCTTACTCTTATGAATATTATACATCATTTCCGGCTTTCAGACAATAGAAACCGTCATTTTTTACAAAATTTGCAGTAAATGAGAAAAATATTCCGGAAGCGGCGCGTCAATTTCAATATATTCCCCTGTGGAGGGATGCTGAAAACCCAGGGTTTTTGCGTGGAGGGTCTGTCCCTGGAGCCGGAAGGGGGAACAGGCGTTTCCATAGACCTCATCGCCCAGCAGGGGATGCCCTATGGAAGCCATGTGCACCCGGATCTGGTGGGTGCGCCCTGTCTCCAGCCGGCACTGGATGAAGGTATATTTTTCAAAGCGCCGCAGGACTTTATAATGGGTCACCGCCCGCTTTCCGTTTTTTTCGTTTACCGCCATCTTTTTCCGATCGGTGGGATGCCGGCCGATGGGGCGGTCCACAACGCCCTCGTCCTCCCTGCACACCCCATGGCAGATGGCCAGATACTGCCTTGTGATGGTATGGTTTTTCAGCTGCTCCGCGATGCTCCTATGTGCGCTGTCATTTTTACAGGCGATGACGGAGCCGGTGGTATCCCTGTCGATGCGGTGCACGATGCCCGGGCGGAGGACGCCGTTGATGCCGGAAAGCTGATCCTTACAGTGATACAGCAGCGCATTTACAAGTGTCCCGCTGTAATGCCCCGCCGCCGGGTGCACCACCATTCCCTTTGGTTTGTTTACCACGATCACATCCCCGTCTTCGTAGAGGATGTCCAGGGGGATGTCCTCCGGCAGAATATCCGGTTCTTTCGCCTCCTGCAGGAAAAAGGCCACCTGATCCCCGCATTTCAGCCGATAACTGCCCTTGACCGGCTGGCCGTTCACTGTGATCTGGCCCTCCTTCATCATCTTCTGGAGAAAAGAACGGGACAGGGAATCCATCAGCTCCGCCAGGCATTTGTCAATGCGCTCATCCTCCAGCTCTTCTGTTACAGCAAAACGAAATTCCTCCATTTTCCCCCACATTCCGCCGGGAATCACGGCATGTCAGTCCTTCACCTCCCGGTATTTGTTCTGTTTGAAATTCAAAAACTCCAGGTCGCTCTCCTTGTAGACGAAGAGGAACAGCAAAAACAACAGGATGGTAAATACCACGATATAACAGTCCGCCACGTTAAAAATAGGGAAATCGATCAGCACAAAGGAGATAAAATCCACCACGTAATCAAAGCGGACGCGGTCGATCATGTTGCCCAGCCCGCCTGCGATAATGGCTGACAGCGCCACATGGACCACATAAAATTTCTTTGTCCTCGGCAGCTTGAACAGGAAAAACAGCAGCACTGCCATGAAAACGAATCCCACAAAGAGGATAAAATATTTCTGGTTTTGGAGCATACCGAAGGCGGAGCCCCTGTTTTCCAGATACTGTAGTTCCAGCACATCCTTCCAGAGCACAATGGGCGCCTGGTTTTTCAGCTGGACAATGGCCAGATATTTCGTGTACTGGTCCAGCGCCAGCAGCGCCAGCAGTACCAGCAGGTCTATGAAGAGCAGGATTTTATTTTTCTTACGCATGGGCATCCTCGTCACTGAAATGAATTTCGTTGATGGCGTCTAAGATCTCCTGGTCCGTCACCGTCCTGTCAAGGACCGCTTTCCCGATCTTTTTCAACAGCACAAACGTGATCTGGCCAGAGGCCATTTTTTTATCGGATTTTGTCAGCCGCAGGATCTCCTGGGGATCGATATCTTCCACGCTGATCGGCAGGCGGAAGGGAACAAACATGTCGCGCACTTCATAATATTCCTCCATAGACAGCATATCCCGCTTCCAGGAAATATAGGCTGCGGCCACGGCTCCCAGCGCCACGCATTCCCCGTGGCACAGCTGGAAATTTTTATATTTTTCGACGGCATGGCCTATGGTGTGGCCGAAATTCAGCAGGGCCCTCTCCCCCTGTTCCGTCGGATCCTTCTCCACCACGTTCTTTTTCACGGTACAGCTCCGCAGCAGCATCTCCTGCAGGACGTCCGGATCCCTGTCGCATATCTCATACATATTTTCGATCAGCCACTGATACAGGATCCCGTCCCGGATCAGCCCATGCTTCATCACTTCCGCAAAGCCGGAGAAAAACTGTCTGTCATCCAGCGTCCGCAGGGTGTCCAGGTTCATATATACAAGCCGGGGCATCTTAAAGGCCCCCACCATGTTTTTATAGCCGTCGAAATCCACGCCGGTCTTTCCGCCGATGCTGCTGTCCGTCTGGGCCAGCAGCGTGGTAGGTACCTGTATAAAGTCGATCCCTCTCAGGTAAGTGGCTGCCACATAGCCTGTGGTGTCGCCCACCACACCTCCGCCCAGGGCCAGGAGCAGGTCTTTCCGGTCCAGGTTTTCCCGGATCAGGAACGTGTATATATCCTTTACCGTGTCCAGGTTCTTATGTTCCTCCCCGCTTGGGAACGCGTATTTTACCACCTTCCGGCATATCCCCTCAAGCTGCTCCTGTACCTGGCCGCCGTAAAGCCCGTCCACTGTCGAATCCGTGACGATGCAGATCTTCCTGCTCTCCAGGCCCTGCTGCTCCGGGCCGCCGTAAAGCCCCTGCAGTTCTCCCGCCAGCTCCCGGAAGGACTGGGTAAAGACAATGTCATAGCAGGGCTTTTTGTTATACATGATCGGTAATCTCTCAGACATATCCTCTTATCCTCTTATCCTCTCTGTTTCCTGTTCCCATATCCTTTGGCCCCGGGAGCTTCCCAGGCCCCGCCAAGGCTGCGGGCAACGTCAAAGGAGCCCGCACAGACGGGCTCCACCGCTTTTTTCCTGCAACAAAGGTCAGTTGTTGATCGGCATCTCGAAAGAGCCGCCAAAGATGTCCTGAAAATCCCCTGATATATCCACGCTTGCCGGCGTGATGATAAAAATGTAATGGGAGATCTTCTGGAGGTTTCCGGAAATGGCAAAGCAGGATCCGCTGGTAAAGTCAATGATCCGCTGTGCGATATCCACGTCCAGCCCTTCCAGGTTCAGGACGACGGTCCGGTTCGCCAGGAGCGTCTCCGTGATCTCCCTGGCATCCTCCACGGAAGTGGGCTTGATCACACACACCTCCATGCCGGAGCTGTTGGTGACACGCCTGGATGCCGTCTGCTTGATCGGGGTGATCTTGTTGGAAGAGGGCTGCCGCTTGGCCCCGGCCTCCTCATACTCATCGTTTTTCTGTTTCGCCGTGGAAGCCTTCCGCTGTACGACGGGCTCGTCGTACTCGTCATCCAGGTAATCGTCATCATAGTAATCGTCGTCCTCTTCGCCGTTCAGCTTCATGTAATTCAAGAACTTGTCCATAACTCCCATTATTCGGATACCATGCCTTTCCTGGCTCCCAGTTTCGCTGGCTGGGGCGTTTGAGCGGCGTAGTCGCGCTCACCAAAAATTCCGGTGCCAACCCTCACACAGGTGGCGCCTTCCTCGACGGCCACGGCATAATCCCCCGTCATGCCCATCGACAGAACATTCATACTAACATTATCAATGTTTTTCCCGATAATGTCAACAGACAATTCACGCATTCTTTCAAAATACAGACGATTTTTTTCCGAAATGTCCGTATAGGGGGCGATGGTCATCAGCCCTTTGATATGGATGCCGGGCAGGGCGGCGGCCTCTTCCACCAGCTTTGGCGCTTCCTCCGGCGTCACGCCGAACTTGCTCTCCTCCCCCGCCATGTTCACCTCGATCAGGATGTCGGTACAAACGCCCTGACGCACCGACTCCCGGCTGATCTCCTCCGCCAGGCGCAGGGAATCCACGCTGTGTATCAGCGCCACCTTCCCCACAATGTATTTTACCTTGTTCCGCTGCAGATGGCCGATCATATGCCAGCGGATATCCCCCGGCAGCTGCGGCATCTTATCCATCAGCTCCTGGACCTTGTTCTCCCCGAAATCCCTGGCTCCGGCCTCATAGGCTTCCCGCAGGGCGGAGACGGGCTTTGTCTTGCTGACCGCGACCAAAGTCACCTGGCCGGGATCCCGGCCCGCCTTTTTGCAGGCGCTTTGGATCTTTTCCCTGACCGTATTGAGATTCTCGCTGATCACGCGCTGTCACCTCCATAATTTATTGCTTGATAAACTGATCGTCGCTGACGGTGGACGCGTCCATGGCGATGTAATCATAGACGCTGAGCCCGTACCTTGTGTTGGATTTCACGATGGCGTATTCCTCGTTTTTGTACAGGATATTGATCTGCTTAAAGTCCGCATATCCCTTGTTCAGGTTGTACACGCCGATCAGCGTGGCCCGTTTGCTCACCGTAAAGGTCTCCTGGCTGTCCAGCTTATACAGCGTGTCGCCGGCGTCGAGGATAGAGCTGTCCAGATAATACTCTCTGGTCTCGTCGTCGAAATTGTAAAGGTCTACCTCCAGCATCTCGCTGGAGATGGTTCCGTCCTCCAGATAACACTGGCGGATGATGCTGCCCCGTCCGCTGGTCCCGCCGGACACCACATATTCCTCCGGGATCAGGAAAAATTCTTTTTCCACGATGGAGGACACGGGGATCTTCAGGCCGGTCTCGTCCTCCACGATCAGCTCCACGTCCAGGAACCTGTCCGACAGGAACGTTACCATGGAGTTGGTAAAGGACAGCTGGAGATAGGTGCCGCCGTCAGGATTGTTGAGAAGCTCCGCCTGGCCCCAGGACTCGTACTGGTTTTTCAGGAACCTGACCTTGATATACCCTTCCTCCTGGAGCTGCGCCCCCCTGGCGGGGTCCACCGGAAACACGATGGACCAGTTTTCGTCGGTGGAAAGCTTGTACGCGGGATCCCCGACGGCCATCAGGGTGTTGCTGATCAGCTGGCCCTTCTCGTAGTCTTTGTCCTCAAAGATCTCCGCCGTCACCTGCTGGGCCGTCAGGTCCTCGTACCCGTCCGTCCAGTAGGCCACGATACCAGTGCCGGGGGCATAGGAATAATCCACCACCCTTCCCCCGTTCTCACCGCCGAATCCGTTCACATTTTCCAGCATGTTGGAATTGGCGAGCTTCATCAGGGTGTTCTGGAGGGAGTAATTAAAATCGTAGGTCTCCGCACAATTTTCCGCGTCAAAGCTATGGACGAAATTCGTGATATCATTCCGGAAATTTGCAAGCTCCTTGTCGCTCAGGGTATTTTCCCCCATGGACATACTCTGCAGCTCCTCGTTGAGACGGCCGGTCTCATCCACGATATACACAAGATCGTTCTTGGCCACCCGTTCGCCCTCCCGGGCGTAATAATTCACATATCCGGCTGTCTCGACGGGAACGACGGTCTCGCTGCGGATGACCACCCCCCGGTATATGTTGTCGGTCACCAGGGAGCCTTCCCGTACCTCGAAGCGCTCGATATGGCTCGTCTGGAAATACATGATGACGCAGACGATCACATAGACGAACACCACCCCGAAGATCACCATTCCGATATTCAGGTTCAGCGGCTTCCTGTACTTGCGGATCTTTGTGGGTTTCCTGTTTTTCCCCCCGCCGTTCCTCCTGCCGCCGCTGCTCTTTCTGGCTTCTCTGTTCCTTCCGGTGTCGCCGTTCCCCCTGCCGTTGCCGTTCCGGGCTTCTCTGTTCCTTCCGGCGTCATCGTTCCTTCTGCCGTTGCCAT
>CANPYT010000033.1 GCA_947588705.1 uncultured Acetatifactor sp.
AAACAAAAGCCGAACTCATCCCCGAATGTCCCGTAGCGACTACTGTTCAGCTCATCGGGAACAAGTGGAAACTTTTGATTATACGAAATTTGCTTGACCGTCCGTGGCGTTTCAATGAGCTTCAAAAGAATCTGGAAGGGATCAGCCAAAAGGTGCTGACAGACAGTTTACGGTCTATGGAAGCGGACGGGATTATTACCCGTACTGTTTATCCCGAAGTTCCGCCAAGGGTGGAATATGCGCTATCGGAACTGGGGGAGAGCCTCAAGCCGATTTTGGACGCCATGAAAACATGGGGAGAGGATTACAGGGCGTCAAACCTATAATAAAGCATTTATTAGTTCGTTTCAACTCAAAAAGCGTAACAGTTCAGCCCGCGCCATTTGTCACAGAAAATTCACAAAGCTCAGGCAACAATCAATGAAAATGCAGTAGAAAAATGGGCAAGACCGCGGTAAAATAGGAGTGAAGCGAATCGATGCCGAGAGAGGGATGAGGAACGAGGAATGAGGAAAATAATTGGCGTTATGCCGCTTTATGACGATGAAAAGGAAAGCTACTGGATGCTGCCGGGCTATATGAAAATGGTGGAGGCTGAAAACGCGGTGCCCATAATGCTTCCTCTGACAGCTGATACAGAGGAATTGGAGTGTTTTCTTGAGATATGCGGTGGATTTCTGCTGACTGGCGGACATGATGTGTCTCCGGCCGTTTATCATGCTGAAAGGGAACCGTGGTGCGGCCCCTGCTGCGAAACACGGGATGAAATGGAGCGATATATCTTAAAGAACGCCGTAGAGACAGATAAGCCTGTTTTAGGTATCTGCAGGGGCATTCAGTTTATGAATGCCTGCTATGATGGAACTTTGTACCAGGATTTGGCGTCTGAGCATGGCAGCAGGATCGACCATCATATGAAACCGCCGTATAACAGGGCGGCGCATCAAGTCACTGTATTAAAGGATACGCCGCTATATGATATTTTGGGCAAGGGGCAGATGGGAGTAAACAGCTATCACCACCAGGCGGTCAAAAAGTTATCGCCCGCTTTTCGGGAAATGGCTATTTCGGAAGACGGCCTGATTGAAGGTATATATATGCCGTCTCATAAGTTTATTGTTGGCGTTCAATGGCATCCTGAATTTTCCTACGATGTTGATGAAAACAGCAGGAAGCTGATAAAGGCTTTCGTGGCTTCCATTTGACAGCTCCCGGCTTATAGGACCGGCATCAGCCGTTTCTTCCCAGCTTTGCAAACCGGGAGAAGGTCATCGGCCAGACGGCCCCGGCAAAAAGCACCATCAGAAAATAGCGCACCGCGGTGGCCGGGTATTCCGGCAGGAAGGAGAGCAGCAGCGGCTTCAAGCCTGCCCGAAGCGCCATCGTAAGGAGGAGGCCCAGCGTTACCTTGCAGATCTGTGCCCACCAGACGGCCTTCACTTGAAAATGGATCCACCGGTCGTCCAGGGCTTTTGCGGCGATCAGGCCCGCCACGCACCCAAGCAGGGTGTAGGCATTCTTTGTGCCGGAGGCAAGGTTCCCCGTATCGATGTCCGCGGGAAAACGGTAAAAGGTGATGAAGGACAGGTAAAGCATCGATATGAGGAGTGACAGGAACAATAATCCCCAGAGCAGACGGGGCTTTTTGCCGCTGGAGAGTATTGCCGGACGCAGAAGGGCGGCCAGGGCCAGCGCAAAGAGGAAAGATACGCCTACGTCCAGCGGTGTGTGGCAGCCCAGGTACATCCTGGAAAAGGGAACAAGGAGCATCAGCAGGATGGCGGCGACGCGGATCCTGACATTCTTTGTCATGAGGGTCACGCAGGCCATGGTCCCGACGATATTCTGAGTGTGGCCGGAGGGGAAGGAGTAGCCGGTGGCACCGGCGCGGGCGCTCTCTACGATCGTAAAATCGGGGTCAAGCACCCAGGGGCGCGGTATCCGGAACCAGAGCTTTAAAAACTGGTTGCCGATGGTCCCAAGAAATCCGGTCAGCAGGATGTAATATCCGTCCCGCTTGCTGACGCACCAAAACACGGTGATGGCAAGGGCCATAAAGAAGATCTCATCGCCGCAGTAGGTGAGCAGGGACATGATGTTGTTGAGAATGGGGGTGCGGATGCCCTCCAACAGGTACAGAAATTCCATAGTGATCCTCCTCTTTGTTTCCCGGTGGCATTTTGCTGCTGTCATTATAACAGATTTCAGCGGTTTTTGAAAGGGAAAAGGCGTAAAAGTGGTTTGGCTTACAGGCCGCTTACAGGCCCGGCGTAAGCGGAGAGGGATGGGGGAGCGCGGAAAGTTTATAAGGCGTATGCGGAAAATGAGAGAAGTATTGACGATTGAAGTGGAGATCCGGGGGCAGGAGGCGGTGAAGGGAAAGACGGGGGAAGTGCAGATGATCCTGTTCGGAGGTTATGCGGAGTGCGAAAACTTTAAGGGGAGGATCCTGCCCGGCGGCGTGGACACACAGGCCCAGTGGCCCGGTATCCCCTGGACCCTTTCCGCCCGTTACATCCTGGAAGGCGTGGACGGGGAGGGAGAGCCCTGCCGGATCTTTGTGGAGAACAACGGCACGGTGCAGGAGGACGGCTCCCTGCGGACGAGGCCCAGGATCCTGACGGACAGCCGGGCACTGGCTTTCTTGGAGGAGGCGGAGCTGTGCGGCTCCGTCGTGGGGTCAGAGAAAGGCGTCACCATACATATTTTTGCCGGATGAAAAAAATTCCAAATTTATGAATATTTTCCAATCTTGTCCATATACTTTATAAAAGGATGGCGTGTTGCCCGGAGAGGCGGCAGAAGGTCCGACGAAAGGAGAATGGATATGGCAAGAGGACAGCGCAAGAGCATCGACGAGAAAATCACTGCAAAACAGGAACTGATAGAGGCGCTGCTGACCCGGGTGGAATCGGAGAAGCGGGAACTGGAAGAGCTCTGTCAGGAGAAGAAGAGAAAGGAGCTGGAAACCGTCAGCGACCTGATCGAAGAGACAGGTCTAAGCCCGGAGGAGGTAGCCGGCGTACTGCAGCAATACCTGGAGAACAGGAATGAGATGGTTTCCTAGGGAAGCGTAAAAACGGGGTCATCCGCCGAAGCAGATGGCCCTGTTTCCGTATGGCGCTTTTTTATTTTTTCGGTTCCGGCTTTTTCGGCCGGCCTTTTGGCGGCGCGGCGGGTCAATCCATGTTCTTCACCGCCGTGGACAGCATCAGCTTGATCCGGTTCAGCTGGTTTACCTCGCTTGCGCCGGGGTCGTAGTCGATGGCTACGATGTTGCTCTGGGGATAGGACTTGCGTAGCGCCTTGATCACGCCCTTGCCCACCACATGGTTGGGAAGGCATCCGAAGGGCTGGGTGCAGACGATGTTTGGCACGTCATCGTGGATCAGCTCCACCATCTCGCCGGTCAGGAACCAGCCCTCTCCGGTCTGGTTGCCGATGGACACGATGGGCTCCGCAAAGGAGACGATCTTCCGTATGGGAGTGGGCGGCGTAAAATGCCTGCTCTTTTTAAATTCCTTGACCGCGGCCGCGCGGAGCACATGCTCGATGGCCCAGATGCCAAGGCTGGAGAGCCGGGCGGCCCGTCTGCTTGTTCCCAGGTGTTCCGCCTTATAGATCTGGTTGTAGAAACAGTACAGCATAAAGTCGATCAGGTCGGGCACCACGGCCTCCGCTCCCTCCGATTCCAGAAGCTCCACCAGATGGTTGTTCCCGGCGGGAGAAAACTTCACCAGGATCTCCCCCACTACGCCCACCCGGGGCTTTTTCACATCCCGCAGGGGAACGGCGTCAAATTCCCGTATGATCTGCCGGCACATCCGGTTAAATTTCCGCAGGCTGATGTGGTCGGCGGACACAAAGCGCTTGGCCTCCTCTAGCCATTTCTGATGGAGGGCGTTCACACTGCCGGGAACGGCCTCATAAGGGCGCATCCGGTAGACACAGCGCATGAAGATATCGCCGAACTGGGCGCCGACCGCCGCCCGCAGCATCAGGTTCGCGTCCAGATGGAAGCCGGGGTTGGACTCGATGCCAGCAAGGTTTAAGGAGATCACGGGGATCTGGGCCATGCCGGCCTTTTTCAGCGCCCGGCGGATAAAGCCGACGTAGTTGGTGGCCCGGCACCCGCCGCCGGTCTGGGTCATGATGATGGCGGTCCTGTCCAGGTCGTATTTGCCGGACAGAAGCGCCTCCATGATCTGGCCCACCACCAGCAGGGAAGGATAACAGGCGTCATTGTTCACGTATTTCAGGCCCATGTCCACGGAATGGCGGTTGTCATTGTCCAGCACCACAAAATGGTAGCCGCAGGAATTAAAAGCCGGCTCCAGGATCTCAAAGTGGATGGGCGACATTTGAGGGCAGAGGATGGTGTAGTTTTTCCGCATCTCCTCGGTAAACGCCACCTTTTCCACGGCGGAGGAACGGATGACCCGCTCCCGGTGCAGCCGCTCCCTGACCTTGATGGCGGAGAGCAGGGAGCGCACACGGATCCTGGCCGCCCCCAGGTTGTTTACCTCATCGATCTTTAAGCAGGTATATATCTTGTCCGAGCCGGAGAGGATATCGTTTACCTGGTCTGTGGTGACCGCGTCCAGCCCGCAGCCGAAGGAGTTCAGCTGTATCAGGTCCAGATTATCGACTGTCCTCACATAGCTGGCCGCGGCGTAGAGCCGGGAATGGTACATCCACTGGTCCGACACGGTCAGGGGCCGCTCCGGCTTGCCAAGATGGGAGATGGAATCCTCCGTCAGCACTGCCAGGTCGAAGGAGTTTAGCAGCTCGGGTATGCCGTGATTGATCTCCGGGTCGATATGGTAGGGGCGGCCGGCCAGCACGATGCCTCTCTTGCCCGTCTTGTTCAGGAAATCCAGAACTTCCTCCCCCTTGCGGCGGATGTCATCCCTGACGTTTGCCAGTTCCTTCCAGCCCTCCTCCACAGCCTGCCGGATCTCCCCGGGAGGGATCTCGGAAAATTCCCGCTCCAGCGCCTGTGTTATCGTGTCCGGGTCCCGGAAGGACAGGAAGGGATTGCGCAGCCTTACCTGACCGCTGCTGATCTCTTCCATGTTATTCTTGATGTTTTCGGAATAGGAGGTGACGATGGGGCAATTGTAGTGGTTGTTTGCCTCCGGCACCTCGTTGCGCTCGTAGAACAGCGCGGGATAGAACACAAAGTCCACGCCCTGCCGGATCAGCCATTCCACATGGCCGTGGGCAAGCTTGGCGGGGTAGCATTCCGATTCGCTGGGAATGGATTCGATGCCCAGCTCATAGATCTTCCGGGTGGAGACGGGGGACAGGACCACCCGGTAGCCCAGCCGCGTGAAAAACACATGCCAGAAGGGATAATCCTCATACATGTTCAGCACTCTGGGGATGCCGACCGTGCCCCGGGGAGCCTGGTCCGGCTCCAGCGAGGGGTAGGAGAACAGGCGGTTCAGCTTGTACTCGAACAGATTGGGCATATTGTTGGGGTTTTTCTGGCCGCCGATGCCGCGCTCGCACCGATTCCCGGAGATAAACTGCCGGCCGCCGGAAAATTTGTTGATGGTAAGGCGGCAGTTGTTGGTACAGCCCTTGCACTTTGCCATGCTGGTCTCGTATTTCAGGGCGCGGAGCCTGTCGTAGGAGAGCATGGAGGTCTCGTAGCCCTCCTCATAGCGGTCCCTGGCGATCAGGGCCGCGCCGAACGCTCCCATGATACCCGCGATGTCAGGGCGGATGGCCTCGCAGCCCGCGATCTTTTCAAAGCTCCGCAGGACGGCGTCGTTGTAGAAAGTGCCGCCCTGGACCACGATGTTTTTCCCAAGCTCCGAGGCGTCGGAAACCTTGATCACCTTGAACAGGGCGTTCTTGATGACGGAATAAGCCAGGCCCGCGGAGATGTCGGCAACGCTGGCTCCCTCTTTCTGAGCCTGTTTCACCTTGGAATTCATGAACACGGTGCACCGGGTGCCCAGGTCGATGGGATGCTCCGCGAAGAGGGCCGCCTGGGCGAAATCCTGGACGGTGTAGTTTAAGGAACGGGCGAAGGTCTCGATAAAGGAGCCGCAGCCGGAAGAGCATGCCTCGTTCAGCTGGACGCTGTCCACGGTCCGGTTCCGGATCTTGATACATTTCATGTCTTGGCCGCCGATGTCAAGGATGCAGTCCACCTCGGGATCGAAGAAAGCGGCCGCCTGGTAGTGGGCCACCGTCTCCACTTCACCGTCGTCCAGGAAAAAGGCGGCCTTCATCAGCGCCTCGCCGTAGCCGGTGGAGCAGGAGCGGGCGATATGCACACCCTCTGGCAACAGTCTGTAGATCTCCTTCAGGGAGCGCACGGCAGTGTTCAGAGGGCTGCCGTCATTCCCGCTGTAAAAGGAATAGAGCAGGGTACCGTCCTCGCCCACCAGCGCGACCTTCGTGGTGGTGCTGCCGGCGTCGATGCCGAGGAACACGTTCCCGCGGTAGGTTTCCAGGTCGCCCGTGGCCACATGGTGCTGTTTATGGCGGTTCCGAAATTCCGCGTAGTCATCCATATCCCGGAAGAGGGGCTCCATCCGTTCCACCTCAAAATCCATTTTGATTTCCGAGGAGAGCTTCTTCACCATCTCTTCCATGGTAAAGGAGACTTCCCCCGTCGCGTTCAGCGCGGAGCCGATGGCGGCGAACAGGTGGGAGTTCTCCGTGTCGATGATGTGCTCTTCATCCAGTTTGAGTGTGCGGATAAAGGCTGCCTTCAGCTCCGAGAGAAAGTGCAGCGGACCCCCCAGGAACGCCACATGGCCCCGGATGGGCTTGCCGCAGGCCAGGCCGGAGATGGTCTGGTTTACCACCGCCTGAAAAATAGAGGCGGAAAGGTCTTCTTTTGTGGCGCCCTCATTGATCAAGGGCTGTATATCCGTCTTTGCGAACACGCCGCAGCGGGCGGCGATGGCATAGAGGGAGCGGTATCTCTTTGCGTACTCGTTCAGCCCGGCCGCGTCCGTCTGCAGCAGGGATGCCATCTGGTCGATGAAGGAGCCTGTGCCTCCCGCGCAGATGCCGTTCATGCGCTGTTCCACATTGCCGCCCTCAAAATAAATGATCTTTGCGTCTTCGCCGCCGAGTTCGATGGCGACGTCGGTCTTGGGCGCAAGTTCCTTCAGGGAGGTGGCTACGGCGATCACCTCCTGGGTAAAGGGAACCCCAAGATGATTGGCCAGAGTCAGCCCGCCGGATCCTGTGATCATAGGGTACAGCGTCAGATCGCCCAGGCAGTCGCGGGCCCTGGCCAAAAGGGAGGCCAGAGTCTCCCGGATATTGGCGTAATGGCGCTGGTAATCTGAGAAAAGGATCTGGTGGTCCGGATCCAGGATCGCGATCTTGACCGTGGTGGAGCCGATATCAATGCCAAGAGCAGCAGTTTTGGTGCTAGATTCCATGTAAAACATCCTTCCTGACTGAAGTTAAATCCCCCGCGGCAAGCTGCGGGGCGTGACTTAGCTTGTTCTTAGTTTGGCCGCCGCCGCGGGGCAGTGTGGGAAATCCCGCGGAAAAACAATTGCCGACAGCTTGCGACACACTTAGATATTATAGTACACATGCTGACAAATTGCAAATACGGCGGTTATGAAATGTTTATAAAAAGATTGATTTTTCTATAAAATCGGAAATGTTTGGTTTACTTATGGGTTTGTCAATGATAAAATAACCTTGTTCCATATGTATTCGACCGGGACGAACTGTATGAAAGGATGACGTTTCTATGAGCAAGTGGGAAAAAAAATTTGGAAAGTATGCTATATCGAACCTGACGATGATCCTGATCATGGGGTATGTGGCGGGCTATATCCTGACCTGGCTGGCGCCGGCGGTCATGGATTATCTGACGCTGGATACTTATGCCATTCTTCACGGGCAGGTGTGGCGGCTGGTGACCTGGGTGATCGCGCCGCCCAGCTCTTTCGATATATTTACGATCATCATGCTGTTTTTCTATTGGAGCCTGGGGACACAGCTGGAGAAGGTATGGGGGGTATGGCGGTATAACGTTTATATCTTTACGGGTATCCTGCTGACGGTGGCGGGGGCCATGCTGGTCATGGGCCTGATCTACCTGCTTTATCCGGGGCTCAGCCCGGCGCTGGCGTCGAATATCTTTGGGGCGGGCGCCTACTTTTACAGCACTTATTACGTCAATATGTCGATCTTTCTGGCCTATGCCTTTACCTTCCCGGAGAACCAGGTGCTCCTGATGTTTGTGATCCCGGTGAAGGTCAAGTGGATGGGCGTGGTCTACGGCTTGATCCTGGTGGTGAACATGATTTCCGCCGTGGGGCAGGGATTCTGGTTCCAGGTGGCGGCCATCGGCGCCTCGCTTCTGAATTTTTTGATCTTTTTCCTGCGGACGAGGAGCCATATGCACCTAAATCCAAAGCAGATCAAACGGCGGGCGGAGTTCCGGCAGGATATCCGCCGGAATCCGAAAGTGACAAAGCACAAATGCGCGGTCTGCGGCAGGACCGACGAGGACTCGCCGGAGCTGGAATTCCGGTTCTGTTCCAAGTGCAACGGCAATTATGAATACTGCCAGAACCATCTGTTCACCCATGTCCATGTAAAGTGACGGCCCGGGAAAAGATGGGGAAAGAAGAGGAGGGTATCATGGATCGGGAGGCGGAGTTTGCCCGGACGCTGGAAAAGGTCAGGCAGCTTGCGGGAGAACAGGGAAACTGTGTCAGTGAAGAGCAGGTGCGGCAGGCGTTTGGGCCGCTGCGGCTGGACGAGGGCCAGATGCAGCTGGTATATGACTATCTGGTCCAGCGCAAGATCGGCATCGGGCAGCCGGTAGACAGGGATGAGTTCCTGTCGGAGCAGGAGCGGGATTACCTTCAGGATTATCTGGAGGAGCTGAAGCTGCTCCCGGAGCGCAGCTTAGGGGAGATCCAGGCGCTTACGCTTTCCGCCATGGCGGGGGAGCGCCTTGCGCAGCACAGCCTTGCGGAGGCGTATCTGAAAGATGTGGTGGACGTGGCCAGGCTTTACGCCGGGCAGGGCGTGTTCCTGGAAGACCTGATCGGCGAGGGGAATGTGGCGCTGGCTATGGGCACCGGCCTGCTGGGCAGCCTGGAGAAGCCGGAGGAAGCGCCCGGTATGCTGATGAAGCTTGTGATGGACGCCATGGAGGAGCATATCCGGGAGTGCACAGACAGCGAAAAGACGGACCGGAAAGCGGCGACCCAGGTAAACCGGATCGCGGACAGGGCCAGGGAGCTGGCGGAGGAACTGCACAGGAAGGTGACGCCGGAAGAGCTTGCCCAGGAGACAGGGTTTTCCCTAAAGAGCATAAGGGATGCCATGCGGATCAGCGGTTATCGGATAGAGGATATCGAATATGCAGAAAACGGTCTATGAGGATTATAAATACAGTATGCAGGATGTGGGGCGCGTGTACGTGGGGTGCAAATACTCCATGCGGGAGCTTTTGGAGGAAGACGACCTGCTGTTTAAGTTCCGGCTGATCGTGGAACGCTATATCCTGCCGGAGGCGGACCCGGAGGACACGCTGGAGACCCATCTGTATTACCTGGAACCGGGCAGCTTCCTTGTGAGATTATACGACCGGGTCAAGGCCCGGGTGAGGGTTTGCCAGATCGAGGAAAACAGGGGGCTGCTGGGAAAGAAAAAGAAAGAGTATGTGACCAGGCAGTTTACCGTGGGGCAGCTGGCGGCGATCCCGCCCGCGGAGAAGGAAAGGCGGGGCATGGTGATCCAGGAGCTGTCCGTGAGCAAGCTCGCGCTGTCGGCTGTATGAGGGGCGGAGGCTGTATGAGAGGCGGAGGCTGCGGCCTGGGCTGCCAGGGGCCGTAAGATGGGAAAAGGTCTGGAAAGCGGGGCGTGACCGGCCCTGTTTAGGAAGAAATGTTTAGGAAGAAAAGTTTAGGAAGAAAATAGACGCGCGGCGCCGCGCACGAGGAGGAAGAAGATGAAAAAAGTAGAAGAACTGTCGGCCTATCAGGTGTTGGAAAAGCGGGAGATCCCGGATATCGGAAGCGTAAGCTACCTGGTGCGCCATAAAAAGACGGGAGCCCGGCTGGCGCTGCTCTCGAACGACGACGACAACAAGGTCTTTTATATCGGTTTCCGCACACCGCCCAAGGATTCCACCGGCGTGGCCCATATCCTGGAGCATTCCGTGCTCTGCGGCTCCAGGGAGTTCCCCGTGAAGGATCCTTTTGTGGAGCTTGTGAAGGGGTCGATGAACACATTCCTGAACGCCATGACCTATTCCGACAAGACGCTTTATCCCGTGGCGAGCTGTAATGACAAGGATTTTCAGAATCTGATGCACGTCTATCTGGACGCTGTGTTTTATCCCAATATTTACCGGGAAGAAGCTATTTTCCGGCAGGAGGGCTGGCATTATGAGCTGGACGGGGAGACGGGGGAGCTGAGCTATAACGGCGTGGTCTACAATGAGATGAAGGGCGCTTTCTCCGACCCGAACGATGTGCTGATAAGGGAGATCTGCAGCTCTCTTTATCCCCACACCACTTACGGCTGCGAGTCAGGAGGAGACCCGGAGGAGATCCCGGCGCTGACTTATGAGCAGTTCCTGGAGTTTCACAGGACTTATTACCACCCTTCCAACAGCTATATCTACCTTTACGGCGATATGGATATGGCGGAGAAGCTGGAGTTCATCGACGGGCATTACCTGTCGGCTTTTGACCCGATCCAGGTGGATTCCCAGGTGGGGATAGAGCCGGCGTTTGAAAAGCCCCACAGGAAAGTAAGGGAGTATCCCATCAGCAAGGGGGAGGACGTGGAGGAAAACACATTCCTGTCCTGGAACCTGTCCGTGGCGGACAGCCTGGACAGAGAGCGGTATATTGCCATGCAGATCCTGGACTACGCGCTCTGTTCTGCCCCGGGTGCGCCCTTAAAGCAGGCGCTGGTGGAGAAAGGGCTGGGCAGGGATGTGTTCAGCATCAGCGAGAACGGCATCCGGCAGCCGTTCTTCAGCATAGTGTCCAGAGGGGTTTCCATAGACAGGGAGCAGGAATTCCTGGAGACGATCCGCGGGGTGCTCTCCGGGATCGTGGAGAAGGGATTTGACGAAAAGGCGCTCCTTGCGGGGATCAATTATTATGAGTTTAAATACCGGGAGGCGGATTTCGGGTCCACGCCCAAGGGCCTTGTGTACGGCATTCAGGCTATGGACAGCTGGCTCTATGATGAGAGCCTGCCCTTCATCCACCTGGAGGCCAACGCCACTTTTGCCGCGCTGCGGGAGAAAGCGGGGCAGGGGTATTTCGAGGAGCTGGTCCGGAAATACCTGTTGGAGAATCCCCATGCCGCCACGGTGATCCTGAAGCCTGTGGAAGGGCTGGGGGAACGTCTGGAGGCGGAGCAGAGGGAGAAGCTCGCCCGGAAAAAGAGCGGGATGAGCGAGGAAGAACTGCAGGAGATACGGGATACCTTTCAGGCTATGAGCGAATTCAGCGGGAGGGAGGACAGGCCGGAGGATCTGGCAAAGATCCCCATGCTGGAGAGGGGCGATATCCGGAAGGAGGCCGCGGGCCTTGTGAACCGGGAGACGAAGCTGGGCGATACCTTTACCCTCTATCATGCCCTGCCCACAAACGGCATCGGGTACCTGAGGCTGGTTTTCAGATGTAATGACGTGCCGGAAGAATATTTCCGCTATATCGGGCTGCTGAAGGGATGCCTTGGCCTTCTGAACACGGAGGGCCATTCTTACGGGGATCTGTTTAACGAGATCAACCTTGTGACCGGAGGCATAGCGGCCGTAAATAATGTATTCAGCCGTGTGGAGGACCCGGACAGCTATACCGTGACGCTGGAGCTGAAAGCAAAGGCGCTGGAGGGGAACCTGGAAAAAGCGGTGGAGCTTATGGGGGAGATCCTGCTTACCAGCGATTACACGGACATAAAGCGGCTTTCCGAGATCCTGGCGGAGGCAAAGGCCAGGCTGCAGGCGCAGATGGTTTCCGACGGATACTCGGTGGCAGTGGGGCGGGCAGGCTCTTACGACAGCGCGGCGGGTGCGGCCGGCGAGGTGCTGTCCGGCATTGACCTGTACCGTCTTGTGGCGGAGCTGGACGGAGGATCGGAGGCCCGGAAGGAAGAGCTGGCGGAGACGCTGCAGGCTTTGAGCCGCATGATCTTCCGGCCGGAAAACCTGATGGTGGACTTTGTAGGCGGGGAGAAGGCGCTGGCTGGCCTGGAAGGCCCCATTGGCCGTCTGAGGGGGAAGCTGTTTACGGAGCCTGTGGAGAAGTCGTGCTGGAAGCCGGCGGCAGAGCGGAAGAACGAGGGATTCATGACTTCCTCCCAGGTGCAGTATGTGTGCCGGGCGGGAAATTTCCGCAGGAAGGGGCTTCCCTACCGCGGCGACCTGAGAGTGCTGAGAGTAATGATGGGCTATGAATACCTGTGGATGAATGTCCGGGTGAAGGGCGGCGCTTATGACTGTATGTGCAGTTTCGGCAGGGGCGGGGACTGCTATTTTGCCTCATACCGCGACCCCAACCTGGGAAGGACGCTGGAGATATATGAGAATGCCGCGGAATATGTGAGGAATTTCCGGGCGGACGAGCGCACCATGACCCAGTATATCATCGGCGCGGTCAGCAATCTGGATACGCCCTTGAGCCCGGCGGCAAAGGGGCTGAGATCCCAGAGCGCCTATCTGATGGGGATCACGGATGAGATGCTCCAGCGGGAGCGGGACCAGGTGCTGGCGGCGGACGAAGCCGGCATCCGCCAGCTGGGGGAGTATATCGAAGCCTTTATGGAGGAAGACTGCCTCTGCGTGGTAGGAAACGCCGGAAAGATAAAGGAAGAAGCGGGGATATTTATGAAGACGGAGAACCTGTTTTGAAAAAAGGGTCGGAAACTTTGAAAAGGGTCGGAAACGACGGGAAAGGCGGGAAAGGCGGAAAACGGCGGGAAAGGCGGGCGCTGGTAAGGAGGCTTGAAGATGAGAGAGGACAGAAGGAAAACAATGACAGGGAAGGGAAGCAGGGTGCTGTCCGGGGCAGCGGCGGTCCTGGCAGCCTGTGTGCTGGCCGGGTGCGGCGGTTATGCCGCGGGCGACACCAGGGCAGACTCTGCCCCGGCAGACTCTGCCACGGCGGAAACTGCCCCGGATCTCAACAGCAGCTCCATCTCCTATGACAGTGAAAACGGCGCATACGGCCTGGATGTGGGAACCGTCTTCGAACCGGTGGAAACGGGGGCGTTGGGGACGGGAGAGGCGGCAACGGAGGAGGGGCAGGCTCCCGGCGCCATACCGGACGGACAGGGGGCGCAGAAGGACCAGCGGAAGCTGATCCGCACCGTGAACATGGAAGTGGAGACCCAGGAGTATGACCGGTTCCTCGCCACGCTGGAGGAAGCGGTGCGGGACGCGGGCGGGTACATAGAGAATATGGAGAGCTACAACGGCAGCAGCTACAGCGGGTCCAGCAGGAGCCGATACGCCGGGATGACGCTGCGCATCCCCCAGGGGCGGCTGGACAGCTTCCTGGAATTGGTGTCGGATGCGGGAAACGTGGTGCGGCGCACGGAGGGCGTGGAGGACGTGACCCTGTCCTATGTGGACCTGGAAAGCCACAGAAACGCGCTGCGGATGGAGCAGGAGAGGCTTTTGGAGCTTTTGGAACAGGCGGAGTCCTTGGATGATATCCTGGTGATCGAGGAAAGGCTCACGGATGTGCGCTATCAGCTGGAAAGCATGGAGTCCAGGCTGCGCACCATGGATGACCAGGTGGATTACAGCACGGTGTACCTGGATGTGTCGGAGGTCCGGCAGCTGACGCCTGTGGAGGAACGGACGGTATGGGACCGCATTGAAGAGGGGTTTGGCCGCAGCCTGGGCGATATCGGAAACGGCGCGGTGGAGATCTTTATCTGGTTTGTGGCCCACATCCCCTATATCCTGCTGTTGGCAGCGGCGATTGCGCTGTTCCTGCTCTTTGTGAAAGTACATTGGAACCGGTCTATGAAAAAAGCCGCCCGGAAACGCGGACAGGAGGCGGAGGAACGGAAAGAGGAGACGGAAGATGGAAAAACCAGCATTTAGGTCGGGGTTTGTGACGCTGATCGGCCGGCCCAACGTGGGCAAGTCCACCCTGATGAACCGGCTGATCGGGCAGAAGATCGCGATCACATCCGATAAGCCCCAGACCACACGGAACCGCATCCAGACGGTGCTGACGACGGAAGAGGGGCAGATCGTGTTCCTGGACACGCCCGGCATACACAAGGCGAAGAACAGGCTGGGGGATTATATGGTGAGCGCTGCGGAGCATACGCTGGAACAGGTGGACGTGATCCTCTGGCTGGTGGAACCGACCGATTTTATCGGCGCGGGGGAGCGGCATATCATCGAGCGGCTGAAAAAGACAAAGACGCCGGTGATCTTAGTGATCAACAAGACGGACACCGTAAAAAAAGAAGAAGTCCTTCGGTTTATCGATATCTATAGGAAAGAGCTGGACTTTGCCGAGATCGTGCCGGTCTCGGCGCTTAAAGGGCATAATACGGACGAGCTGGTGAAGTGCATTTTCCAGTATCTCCCTTACGGGCCGGCTTTTTATGACGAAGACACCGTCACGGACCAGCCCATGCGCCAGATCGCGGCGGAGATGATCCGGGAAAAGGCGCTGCGCCTTTTGGAGGATGAGATCCCCCACGGTATCGCGGTGACCATAGAGAGTATGCGGGAAAAGGGAAAAGTCTGCCATATTGAGGCGACCATCATCTGCGAGCGGGATTCCCATAAGGGGATCATTATCGGAAAGGGCGGGCAGATGTTGAAAAAGATCGGATGCGCCGCCCGGCCGGATATGGAGAAAATGCTGGGGATGCAGGTAAACCTGAGGCTTTGGGTGAAGGTGAAGAAGGACTGGAGGGACAGTGAATTTCTCCTGAAAAATTATGGATACGATCCGAAAGATGTGAAAGGCGGCGAATAGAAAAAAGGAAATTGCAGACCCTATATCCAGCGGAAAAACCCTGTGGGAACAGGGAGAGATCCGCGATTACGCTTGGATTAGGGGGATCTGTGATGAACTTGGAATACTGGAAACGGTTTGAGAGCAGCGGAAGAATAGAAGATTACCTGGCCTTCGTCTCGCGGGAGAGAGAAGGAGCGGAGAGAGGACACGGGGCGAAGGAAAGCGGTCATGCAGGAGTATATATGGGTGACGGGAATCGTACTGAAACAGAGCCCGATGGGAGAATACGACAGGCATATCAGCCTTTTGACTAAGGAACGGGGAAAGCTGTCCGCCTTTGCCAGAGGGGCGAGAAGGTCTGGCAGCAGGCTTGCGGCGGCTACCGACCCCTTTGCCTTCGGCAGGTTCCGGCTGTATGAGGGAAGGAACTCCTACACGGTGACGGAGGCGGACATTCAGAATTATTTTGAGGAGCTTCGGGGAGATTATATAGGCGCCTGTTACGGCATGTACTTTGCGGAGGTGACGGATCATTACACCCGTGAGAACAATGACGAAGTGGAGATGCTGAAGCTTTTTTACCAATCCCTGCGGGCCCTGTGCTCGGAGAAGCTGCCCGACCCCCTGGTGCGGTGCGTGTTCGAGTGCAAGGCCATCGCCATAAACGGTGAATTTCCCGGCCCGCCGGAGGACAGGGCCCTGGAGGAATCCACGGTCTACTGTCTCCGGTACATAGCGTCCAGCCCTGTGGAAAAGCTCTACACCTTTGTGGTGAGGGATTCGGTGCTGGAAGAGCTGCAGCAGGTGGCGGCGGAATACATGAAGCGTTTTGTGGGGCGTAAGTTTAAAAGTCTTGAGGTTCTGCAAACTCTCTGTTGAAAAATACAATTGTTTTTGATACAATGATTTGGCACGGGAGGGAGTAAATGGATGAAGAAGTGTGGAATGCTTGCGGCGGGAGCCTGTCTGGCCGCGGCTCTGCTCTCCGGCTGCGGCCAGACGGTTCCGGAAGACATCACGGGATCGGCCCTTGCCGTAGAAAAGAGCGGCAGCGTGACTGCCTACCTGGTAGGAGAGTTTGACAAGCCATATTACGATCTGACGGAGCTGACAACGATGGCCCGGGAGGAAGCCAGGGAATTTTGCGGCGGCCTGCGGGAGGATGCGGTGACGGTGGAAAGCGTGGAGGAGGCCCGGGACGGAAGCGGCAGGATCGTGCTTGCCTATCGGTTCGACGGGGCTGAGAGCTACGAGAGATTCAGCGGAGACCAGTTTTTTTACGGAACTGTGGGAGAGGCGGTCCAGAAGGGGCTGATAGGGGATCCGGCACTTCAGGACGCGAAGACGGGAGAACCCATGCTCCCGGGAGCCCTGGAGAAACAGATGGGAAAGCATATGATCATCACCGATGCGGCGATGACCGTCTACTGCCCGGGAAGCGTGGCTTATCTCAGCGCGGGGGCTGCCCTGGCGGAGGACGGCGGCGTGGATGTGTCGCAGGCATCCGGGACGGTGTATATACTTTTGAAGAGATAGAAGGAGAGAGCGATCATGGAAAAATCAATGGAAAAGATCAAGGCGCTGGCGAAGGCGAGGGGATTTGTGTATCCCGGCTCCGAGATCTACGGCGGCCTTGCAAATACCTGGGATTACGGCAACCTGGGCGTTGAGCTGAAAAATAACGTAAAGAGGGCATGGTGGCAGAAGTTCGTCCAGGAGAATCCCTATAACGTGGGGGTTGACTGCGCGATACTGATGAACCCGCAGACCTGGGTCGCCAGCGGCCATCTGGGAAGCTTTTCCGATCCGTTGATGGACTGTAAGGCGTGTCACGAGCGGTTTCGGGCGGATAAGCTGATCGAGGATTTCTGTGAGGAGAACGGGATCTCTTTAGAGGGCAGCGTGGACGGCTGGAGCCAGGAACAGATGAAGGCGTTTATCGATGAGAAGAAGATCCCCTGCCCTAAGTGCGGCAAACATGATTTTACCGATATCCGCCAGTTCAACCTGATGTTCAAGACCTTCCAGGGGGTCACGGAGGACGCCAAGGATACCATATATCTGCGGCCCGAGACGGCGCAGGGCATCTTCGTGAATTTTAAGAATGTACAGAGGACTTCCCGGAAAAAAGTTCCCTTTGGGATCGCGCAGATCGGGAAATCTTTCCGGAACGAGATCACTCCCGGGAACTTTACTTTCCGGACCAGGGAGTTTGAGCAGATGGAGCTGGAATTTTTCTGTGAGCCCGGCACGGATCTGGAGTGGTTCCAGTATTGGAGAGGCTTCTGCCGCGACTGGCTGCTGTCCCTTGGCCTGAAGGAGGAGGAGATCAAGCTTAGGGATCACAGGCCGGAGGAGCTTAGCTTCTACAGCAAGGGAACCACGGACATCGAATTTTTGTTCCCCTTTGGGTGGGGTGAGCTGTGGGGGATCGCGGACAGGACGGACTATGACCTGACCCAGCACGCGAACACATCCGGCGAAGACCTGACGTACTTTGACGATGAGAAGGGCGAAAAGTACATACCTTATGTGGTGGAGCCTTCCCTTGGCGCGGACAGAGTGGTGCTGGCATTCCTGTGCTCCGCCTACGATGAGGAGGAACTGGAGGGCGGCGATATGCGGACCGTGCTGCGTTTCCATCCCGCGCTGGCGCCTGTGAAGATCGGTGTGCTGCCCCTGTCCAAAAAGCTGAACGAGGGCGCGGAGAAGGTCTATGCCCAGCTTTCCAGGAAATATAACTGTGAGTTTGACGACAGGGGGAATATCGGGAAACGCTACCGCCGCCAGGACGAGATCGGGACGCCTTTCTGCATCACCTACGATTTTGATTCTGAGACCGACGGCTGTGTCACGGTCCGCTTCCGGGATTCCATGGAGCAGGAGAGAGTGGCGATCACGGAACTGGAAGCTTATTTCGCAGACAAGTTTACTTTTTGATCCGAGAGGAATATTGTGAGGTGCGGGGGAACAGCAGCGGTTTTTGTTCTCTTGCGCCTTCTTTTACGTAAGAGGAACGGGAAAATGGAAGTTACAGGGAGAAGGCAGGGGAGACGGGAAGATGGACAGAACGGAAATATATGATACGCTGGGGATTGCGTTTACGGCAGACGAGGGGGAGATCAGGAAAGCTTATCGGGAACGGCTGGCGGTGACGAATCCTGAGGACGACCCGGATAAGTTTATGAAGCTGCGGGCCGCTTACGAGGAGGCATGTCGATTGGCTAAGCTTGCGCGGGAGTCCGGCGGGGAGCTGCCGGAGGAGCAGCCCGGCAGACCGCGGGACGAATCCCCCTCCGGCCTTTGGATGGAGAAGGTGGAGGAAACCTACGGGAACATCCGCAGGCGGAGGGATGCGGCCCAGTGGAAAGAGCTGTTTAACGCGGAATGTTTCCTCTCTCTGGAGGAGGAAGAGAACTGCAGGTATAAGTTCTTTCTCTTCCTGATGAACCATTTCCGGTTTCCCGGCGACGTCTGGAAACTTTTGGATCAAAAGCTGGGGATAACCAGGGATGCGGCAAAGCTGAGAGAAAAATTCCCGGCGGATTTTGTCCATTATATTTACAGCAAATGCGAGACGGGAAAGGAGATCGATTTCTTCCAGTTTGAGGGCGCGGACGATGCGGATTACGATGCGTACCTGCAGGATTACGACCGCTGCCTGCAGGCGTTTCAGGAGGGGAACACGGACCTTGCGGAGACATACATAAAAAACGCGGATCAGCTTGGCATCCGGCATCCGGTGATGGAGATCTGCAGGGCGGAGCTCATGACCCGCCGGGGCGCGGGGATGGAGGCGTTAAAGCTTCTGGAAGAGCTGAAGGAGAAATACCCCGACGACGTGATGGTCAGCTACAGCCTGGGCCAGAAGCTCTGGGAGCTTGGGGAGGAGCAGCCCGGATTCCGGGAACGGTCGGTGGCTATTTTCCAGGAGCTGAAGGATGAGAGCGAAACCCAGTATATGGTGAATGTCCGGCTGGCGGAGTGGTACTGCGACCAGGGGCGGTTCAAAGAGGCCAAGGAATGTGTGGAGAAGGTGCTGGCGCTGGCGGCTGTGGTAGGGGGAGACGCCTCTTTCCTGAAGGTGATGAACCGGGTGAACGCCCATATGGAGAAGGAACTGGAGGCGGAATATCGAGATACCGGCGAATGGGAACCGGCCCTGGAGCTCTGCTGGTGCTATCTTCAGGATGGGAAAGTCTCAAGAGGGCTGAGGCTTGCCCGGAAGCTGGAGGGGCGCCTCCCGAAGGAGAAGGAAGCGGAGTACAGGGGCCTGCTGGCAAAGCTTTATTTGGAACAGGCGGAATTTGCCGCGTCCCTTTCCATGACGGATCAGTGGGAGGAGATACTGCAGGAGCAGCTGGATTCCGGGGAGGACGAGAAGGCGGCGGAGAAGGACCGGGAGCGGATGCGCCAGGCCAGGATGGTCCGGATGCAGTGCTGGCGCAGCCTCGGGTATGCGGATCCCCGGTATTTTGTGGAAGCGCTTCGGCAGGGCGACCGTCTTTTGGAGGATTCCGTGAAGGATGTGGGGGTCCTGCTGGAAATGGCCCAGGCATATTTGGAACTCCGGGAGTACGAGCGCTGTCTGGAGCTGGTGGACAGGCTCGTGAACCAATATCAGGTCTATGTGGCCTACGCCACGGCCATGGAGGCTTATCACAGGCAGAAGAACGCGGGAGGGGTAGTCAGCAACGGAAGGCGCTGTATACAGTATTTCCCGGGATATGTCAAGCCGTATGAGTACCTGGCCAGGGTCTATCTGGAGCTGAAACGGAAGGACGACTTTCAAAAACTGTTGGAGGAAGCGGAGAAAAATGGCGTCAAAAGCCCGATCTTGGACGCCTATGCATTCCGGGCGGAAGATCCGGACTGCCCCGGGGCGACGGATGGGGCGGAGCTGAACCGATTTGTGAGGAAATTCCGAAGCGATTATTTCTCCAAAGTGGAAGACGGGGATAATAAAAATTACCAGGAAGGGCTAGACAAGGTCACGGAGTACCTTTACCGCTTCCCTGACAGTTATATGCTGGTGGAGCGCGGGCTGTACCAGAGGGCGGGCCATCACTATAAAGAGGCAAAGGCGGATTTTGAGAAGGCGCTGTCCATCGACCCGTCCAACCCCTATGCGCTGAACGGCCTCAGCATGGTCTACCGCAGTATCGGGGATTACGAGAAAGCGCTGATCTGTATTAAGAAAGCTATCCTCTACCGGGGGAAGAATCCCATGACCTTTCTCTTCACGGATATGGCTAAGATCTACTCCCTGCTGGGCGATTATGAAATGGCGCTGGAGGCATGCTGCGCTTATGAGCGGGAGGTAAAGGCGCCGGAACAATGGTTTTACGATCAGAAGGCGGAATGCTGCCTGAACCTGGGAAAGGTCCAGGAAGCCGTGGAGATCTGCCGGAAGGCTTTCGCGAAGGGGAAGGCGGAGGGATACCGAAGCCAGGTGGACGCCTGCGTCAAGGGGGGCAGGGGGGATCTGGCAGGGAAGATCCTGAAGAGCTGGAAGACGGAACTGGACGCCGCTGTCTCCGAGGGGCTGCTGCACAGGCTCCTTATGAACAGGAAAAGCGCCGGGTATTGCAGCTATTACAATATGGCGGGATGGGTCGAGCTCATGTCGGGGGACCCGGACACGGCGATAAAGAAATTTTCGCTTTCCCTGCGGTATCTGCCCAGGAACGCGCCGGAATCGGTCAGAAGGGTCGGCGACGCGGTGTATGCCGCGGCGGTCTGCGGGCGGAGCAGAGAGGGGATCCGCTGGGCAAAAAGGCTGAGGGAATTTATGGACAGGATCCGCCCGCAGCTGGAGGGGGTCTTCTATGACCGGGAGAAGATGGGCCTGTATTACAAACTGCTGACGGGCTATTTCGGGGAAGAAACGAAAACGCTGGAGGAGCAGATGGCCCAGGAGGGCGCCTGCCAGGTGTGCGATGTCTGCTACAGGCCGGTCTGCAAGGAATTGGAGGGAATACATATTCTGCTGCTGATACGCGGCGGAAAGCGGGAAGAGGCGGCGGAGAGGCTGAAGAGGAACCTGGAGATCCAGCCGGGAGACGAATATATGCTTGCCATCCGCCACACGGTTTTTAGGGAAAACGGCTGAGGAAGCGCTTTTTTTGAGCAAAGGAAGCCGCGGAGCGACGCAAAGCGCGTATGCGCGGCTTTGCGAACGGCCGGGCTGAACTGTTACATGGAAAGAAGAGGTAGTGCATGATAGTAGGAATCGATTTGGGAACCACCAACAGTTTGATCGCGTATTACAGCCAGGAAGGCCCCAGGATCATCCCAAACAGGCTGGGGAAAAACCTGACGCCCTCTGTGGTCAGCGTGGACGAAGAGGGAAATGTGTATGTGGGTGAGACGGCGAGGGAACGCATGGGCCTGTACCCGGAATCTGTGGCCCAAACTTTCAAGCGCAGCATGGGGACGGAGCGGGACTATGTGCTGAGCGGCAGGCATTTTAACGCGGAAGAGCTGTCCAGCCTGGTGCTGCGGGCCCTGAAGGAGGATGCGGAGGCTTTCCTGGGGGAGGAGGTCACAGAGGCTGTGATCAGCGTACCGGCTTACTTTGACGATAAGAGGCGAAAGGCGACCAAGCGGGCGGGGGAGCTGGCCGGATTCAAGGTGGAGCGGATGATATCGGAGCCCACCGCCGCCGCTGTGGCTTACGGCCTGTACGATAAGACCCAGGACACCCGGTTTCTGGTGTTTGACCTGGGGGGAGGGACCTTTGACGTTTCGATCCTGGAGCTGTACCACAACATCCTGGAAGTACGCGCCGTGGCGGGAGACAATTTCCTTGGGGGAGAGGATTTTACGGAGGTGCTGGTAAAACTGTTCCTCCAGAAGAGGAAGATCCAGCTCCAGAGCCTGTCCGAGAAGGAACAGGTGAGGCTGTACCGCCAGGCCGAGAAGGCGAAGTGGGAGATCAGCGACAGGGAGCGGGTCACCATGAGCTTCCTCCGCGACGGGGAGCAGATGGAGGAAGAGATCACCTATAAAGAATATGAGGAGGCTTGCGAGGAGCTTCTCATGAAGATCCGGGAGCCGGTGAAGAAAAGCTTGGGGGACGCGGGGCTGAAGCTTGGGGACATTGACGAGGTGCTGTTGATCGGCGGCGCCACGAGGCTTTCCATTGTGCGCGATTTCCTGATCCGCCTGTTCCGCAAGTTCCCCGACACCAGGATGAACCCGGACGAGACAGTGGCCCTGGGGGCGGCCATACAGGCGGCCATGAAAGAGCGGCGGGAAGAAGTGAAGGAAGTCATCCTGACGGATGTGTGTTCCTTTACCCTGGGAACGGAAGTGGCGGTGGAGTATGAGGAGGGCCTGTTTGAGAGCGGCCGTTTCTGCCCTATCATCGAGCGGAACACCGTGATCCCCGCCAGCCACACGGAACGGCTCTACACGGCGTCCGACAATCAGAAAAAAGTGCGGGTGCGGGTCCTGCAGGGAGAGAGCCGTTTCGCAAAAAACAATCTGTTCCTGGGGGAGCTGGATATCGAGGTGCCGAAGGGGCCAAAGGGCCAGGAGGCTGTGGACGTGACCTACACCTATGACATCAACTCCCTCCTGGAGGTGGAGGTGACGGTGGTCTCCACCGGCCAGAAACAGAAGATGATCATCCGGGGCGAGGAGAACCAGATGACTGACGAGGAGATCCGCAGCCGCATGGAGGAGCTGGCCTACCTGAAGATACAGCCAAGGGATCAGGAGGAAAACCGACTTGTCCTGACCCGGGCCGAGCGCATGTACGAGGAGGCGCTGGGCGATAGGCGGAAGAGGCTTGACCATTATATCACAGCGTTTGAGGCCGCGCTGAAAAAAGGGAAGCACGAGGAGATCGAGGAGACGCGGAACGCCTTAAGCGGCGTCCTTGAGGAAGAAGAGGACTGGTAAGGCGGCTGGCTGAACTGCTACCGCAAATTATTTGACAAGCTAAGAAATTGCTTTTATAATGGAAATTCAGTAATCTGCATGTTTGGAGGAGAAAGCCATGAAACCCTACGGCGTAAATGAATTGAGAAGAATGTATCTGGACTTCTTTGAGAAGAAGGGCCATCTGAAGATGAACAGTTTTTCGCTGGTGCCCCATAACGACAACAGCCTGCTGATCATCAATTCCGGCATGGCGCCATTGAAACCTTATTTTACGGGGCAGGAGATCCCGCCGAGACGCAGAGTGACCACCTGCCAGAAATGTGTCCGCACCGGAGATATCGAGAATGTGGGAAAGACCGCAAGGCATCTCACCTTTTTTGAGATGCTGGGCAACTTTTCCTTTGGGGATTATTTTAAACATGAGGCTATTGCCTGGAGCTGGGAATTTTTGACTGAGGTGGTGGGCATGGATCCCGACAGGCTTTATCCGTCCATTTACTGCGAAGATGACGAAGCCTTTGATATCTGGACGAAGGAGATCGGCGTACCCGCGGAAAAGATCACGCGCTTTTATCGGGATGAGGAAGGCAAATGCGATAATTTCTGGGAGCACGGCGCAGGCCCCTGCGGGCCCTGTTCCGAGATCTATTATGACAGGGGCGTCCGGTATGGCTGCGGGAAGCCGGACTGCAAGGTGGGTTGTGACTGCGACCGTTTTATGGAAGTGTGGAACAATGTGTTCACCCAGTTCGACAATGACGGAAAGGGCCATTACACGGAGCTGGCCCAGAAAAACATCGACACGGGTATGGGCCTGGAGCGTCTTGCCGTGGTGGTCCAGGACGTGGATTCCGTGTTTGACATTGACACCATGAAGGCCATCCGGGACCGTATCTGCGAGATCGCCGGGGTGGAGTACCGGAAAGATGACGCCGCTGATGTGTCCATCCGGCTGATCACAGACCATATCCGCTCCACTACCTTTATGATCAGCGACGGCATCATGCCCTCCAATGAGGGAAGGGGCTATGTGCTCCGCCGCCTGATCCGCCGTGCCGCGAGACATGGCAGGCTGTTGGGGATCCAGGGCAGGTTTATGGCGGATCTCAGCGAGACCGTGATCCGGGAATGCAGGGACGGTTACCCGGAGCTGGAAGAGAAGCGGGCGTTCATCCTGAATGTGCTGACCAGGGAGGAAGAGAAATTTGACAAGACCATCGACCAGGGCCTGAGCATCCTGGCCCAGATGGAGGAAGAGATGCGGGCGGCAGGAAGCACGGAGCTGTCCGGGGAAAATGTCTTCCGGCTTTACGATACATTTGGC
>CANPYT010000034.1 GCA_947588705.1 uncultured Acetatifactor sp.
GAGGCGGCGGATATCGAGGGCTGCACCAAGTGGGAGAGCCTCTGGAAGATCACCTTCCCCATGGTGAGTTCCCTGTTCCTGGTGAACTGGATCTATACGGTGGTGGACTTCTGTATGAGATCGGACAACGAGGTGATCGAGAAGATCACGAACCTCATGAATATAAACCTGAATTACGGCCTGGCGTCGGCCATGTCTTGGGCGTATTTCGTCCTGGTCATGCTGATCGTAGGTATCAGTTCGCTCATCATTTCGAAGGGGGTTTATTATTATGAGTAAGGCAAAGACGGGCAAGTACAGAAATTTCTGGGAGAGAAACCGAAAGTCCGGCGGATACCTTCTCCGCAGGACGGTGATGCAGTACGGCGTCAGCATCTGCCGGGCGATACTGCTTTTCGGGTTATGCTTCCTGATCCTGCAGCCCCTTTTGAATAAGATATCCGTAAGCTTTATGACAGAGGCGGATCTTTACGACCCGGTGGTAACTTCCATTCCGCTGCATTTCACCACGGAGAATTACCGTCTTGCGGCGGGCCTGATGGAGTACGGGAAGACCACGGTAAATTCCCTTGTGATCGCCATAACCATATCGATCCTTCAGGTGGCCATGAGCACTCTCGTGGGATATGGGTTTGCAAGGTTCGAGTTCCCGCTTAAGAAGTTCTGGTTCGGCTGCGTGATGGTGATGGTGATGATACCGCCCCAGGTAATCTCAACTTCCCTGCACCTGCATTTCCGGTTCTTTGATGTCCTTGGGCTTTTTAAGCTGTTCACGGGATCCACGCTGAACCTGAAGAGCTCCGTGCTCCCCTATTATCTGATGAGCGCGGGCTGCATGGGATTAAAGAACGGGCTTTATATCTACATGATCCGCCAGTTCTTCCGCAACATTCCCAAGGAGCTGGAGGAGGCGGCCTATGTGGACGGGTGCGGCACCTTAAAGACCTTTATCCGGATCATGCTGCCGGACGCGAAACCCATCCTTACTTCCTGTTTCCTGTTCGCCTTTGTGTGGCAGTGGACGGACGGTTTCTATTCCAGCATGTTCCTGGGCAACATAAACCTTCTGAGCATCAAGCTCAAGCAGCTTCCTGATACCTTTGGCGGCTATATGGCCAGGATCAGCGGCGCGGCCAGCTCCGCGGGCGTGTCGGTGCCTTACAGCAACTGTATGCTGGCTACCGGTACCCTGATGGTGATCATGCCTTTGGTCATCCTGTACCTCTTCGCGCAGAAGGGCTTTGTGGAGAGCCTGAGCAGCACCGGCATCAAGATGTGATACCGGCGGGGATCTCATGAAATCACAGTATTGCGTAAAAGGTTTTTCTGTGATAGAATGTTTCCTTGTGATAAAGGGATAAAAAATTTTACGTGTGATAATGTGTGATAAGAAGTATTGTGATAAGAAGTATTGTGTCAAGAAGTATTATGGCAGGATGTATTTGTTTTACGGTTCCGCTTTCCGCGGGGCCCATGGATCTGGTATAAGTTTCCGGCCGCGTCCTAAACCCGGAAAGTTTACATAGGATGCGGCGTCTTGGAGATTTATATAAATAAAAGGAGGATAATATGAAAAGAAAAATGTTAAGCAGACTGATGGCAGCCTCCATGGCGGCTATCATGACCGTAGGCATGGCAGGCTGCGGCGGCGGTGACGCCGATCAGGGCGGCAGCGAGGCAGGCGGCAGCGAAGCGGGCGGCACCGAGGCCGGCGGTACGGAAGCAGGCGGCACTGAGGCCGGCGGTACAGAAGCAGGCGGTGAAGAGGCTGGCGGCACAGAAGCAGGCGGAGAAGAGGCGGATGCCGGTTACGGTACCCCCAGGATCGATCCGCTTACCGGAGAAGTTTATGACCTGGGCGGCATGGACATCATCGTTGCTGACTGGTGGACCGGAGATCCCAAGCCTTATGATGAGCTTACCGAGTTCGGTAAAGCGCAGAGAGATTATCAGGACTGGCTGCAGGAGACTTATAACTTTACCCTTGTCCAGAAGAACTACGCAGGCTGGGGATGGGGCGAAGGTTCCATCGGCGAGGCTTTCGTAAATGCAGCAACCACCGGTTCCGATGAGAATATTATTTATATCCTGACCAACTCCGCGTCTACCGCTTCCTATGTGAGCCAGGGGCTGGCATATGACATTTCCAAGCTGGACGGCGACGTGGTAGACCTTTCCGCGGAGAAGTGGACCTGCAACGGAGAGCTTACAAGCTGGAGCGTAGGCGACGCAAAGTATGGTTTCTATGCTGGACCTTCCGAGCCGAGGGGGGGCCTGTATTTCAATAAGGACGTTCTGAGAGATGCCGGGATCGATCCGGAGTCCATTTATGATATGCAGAAGGACGGCACCTGGACCTGGGATGCATGGGTCAACATCATGCAGCAGGTACAGAGAGATATCGACAACGACGGCCAGATCGATGTTTACGGCTGCGTACAGAACAACGGCGGAATGGTTTATCAGTGCGTTCGTTCCAACGGCGGCGCCCTGGTGAGCAAGAACGAGGACGGCACTTATTCCCTGACCGCTGACAGCGACGCGGTGAGAGAGGGCCTGCACTTTGCTATTGACGAAGTCACCACAAAGTATTATCTGGACTACAGCAACGAAGAAGGTACCAACTGGGAGGACTACAAGGTACGTTTCATGAACGGCGAGGCGGCATTCATGTTTGACGACGCGTACTGCGCATATGAAGGCGGCTGGCTGACCGGTACTTCTACCACCACCAATGAGAATGGTGAAACAGTTGCTACTTCCGTAAACGGCGTTGAGCTGACCCAGCAGGTAGATTACGGTTTCGTAATGTTCCCTAAGGGGCCCAGGGCATCGGACTATGTGACCAACAAGTCCAACAACATCACCATGATGCCTTCTTCCTACAGCGACGACAAGGCAAGGATGCTGATGTTCGCATATGATGTATGGACCGACGATGTTCCCGGATGGGAAGGTTACTATGGACTGCTGGATAACCTGTACGGCGGTATGAGAGATACCCGTTCCGTGGAGGAGACCATCGACATGATGACCACAAGAGGTGTGGACGATCTTCACGCTATCGTTCCTAACATGAACGTAAACGAGCCTTTCCTGTATCAGATGTATGTTGGTCAGGACGTGGATGCTCTTCTGGATTCCAACCTGCCCGCATGGCAGACCGCTGTGGATGAGTTTAACGCGACTCTGACCGGCTCAAACTAAGGAAATCGTTCAGAACTTCGATTGTAACAATTAACAGATTTGGGGATGGTGTTTTCCGGGCGCCATCCCTTTTTCTTAAAGAAAAACAGGTTTCTGCGAAAGGAAAAGGAAAATGGAAGTTAAATTTCACCTGCCGGGGCTCAGGCAGAATTATCCCCTGAATATGACGCTTCTGTCCATGTTGGAGAAGAGGCCCCAGTATTTCAGGGAGGGCGTAAAGATCGCCTCTTTTTTCGGAGAGTTCCCAACCTCCCTCTGGAACGGCGGAAGGCCCTCCTTCAATGACCAGTGCGACGCGGGATTTGTGGAAAATGTGGTAAAGAGCATCAACGGGAAGGGGATCCCCGTCCGTTATACGTATACCAACATGTTCCTGAAGGAGGAAGACCTGAAGGATCCCTACTGCAATTTCTGCATGAAAGCCGCGGACAACGGAATGAATGAGGTGCTTGTGGTGTCCCCCCTCCTTGAGGACTATATCCGGAAACAGTATCCGGGCTTTAAGATCAACAGCTCTACCTGTAAGGAGATCCGGGATATCGGCGAGGTGAACGAGGAGCTGCGCAAAGAGTATCACCTTGTGGTCCTGGACTACAATTTCAACAACCGGTTTGACCTCCTGGAGAAGATCGAGGATAAGGGCCGGTGCGAGATCCTTGTGAACGCCATCTGCACCCCGGACTGCCCAAGGAGGGGAAAGCACTATGAGAATGTGGCGAAAAACCAGAAGATCATGCTGAAAAACCGGACGCTGCCCCCGGACAGGCAGATCCCCCTGGAGCCCTGGCAGTGCGAATACGGGGAGCATAACGAGTTCCACACGATCCAGGGGTACAGTACCTATGTTTCCCCGGAGGATATCTGGGAAAAATATGTGCCTATGGGATTCCAAAATTTCAAGCTGGAGGGCAGGACGGCCAACTTCTTTTATGTGCTTGAGCTTTACTGCCACTATCTGATCCGGCCGGAGTATCGGGTGGACGCGGCCACCACGCTGTTAAACAGCCTTGCGGGCAGCCGTGTGATCACGCTGATGAAGCCGAGGCCGGGCAGATGGCCCTGAGGGAGGAGGAGAGTATGGAGCAGAAGACTGTCTACTGGCATTTGCCCGGACTCTGTTATTTCCGGCAGCTTAACCTGGCTGTCATCGGGCTCATGAAGGAGTATCCGAACTGTTTCCGGCCGGGATACCGGATCGGATCGGTCTACGGCACGTTCCCGGGAGCGATCTGGAACGGCGGCAGGGCGGTAATGGGGCTGGCGGGGAAGAGGGAGATCGAGGCGACCCTGAAACTTTATGACAGCAGGGGAGTGCCTGTGCGCTTTACCTGGACGAACTCGGTCCTGGAGGAGAAGCATGTCTACGATACTTACTGCAACCTGATCATGCGCCTGGCGGACAACGGCCGGAACCAGGTGCTTGTGAATGTCCCTGTTCTGGAGGAATATATCCGGCGGGAATACCCGGGCTACAAGCTGATTTCCTCCACCACCAAGCGGATCACGGAGGCAGGGGGGGTTCTCGCGGAACTGGAGAAGGACTATTTCCTTGTGGTGCTGGACTATGACCTGAACCATGACGAGGAGACGCTGAAGCTGCTGGAGCCTCAGGCCGGCAGGATAGAGATCCTGGTCAATGAGGTCTGTTCCCCCGGATGCCCTCTGCGGGCGGAGCATTATGCCCAGCAGTCCCGGGCGCAGCTGGAATTTGACGTGGGGGCGCTTTTTGCCTGCCCCAATTCCAACCAGAAAAAAGGGTTTTCGGAGTGCATGAAGCGTCCGGCGTTTATCTCCAACGAGGAGATCGGGAGTTATATCGACCGGGGATATGTAAACTTTAAGATCGCCGGGCGGGGGATGCCCCAGGATTATGTGCTGGACTCCTATCTTTACTTCCTGGTGAAGGAGGACCAGCGGGAGTTTATGCGGAGAAGGATAGGGGAGGCCATACAGAAAAACAGCCGTCCCGCCCGTCCCGCAGGCCGCCCCGCAGGCCGTCCCTAAGGCGGCTTCTTTCGCGCGGCATGAGGCGGTTTTAAGCCGCCGCCGTTCCCGAAACAGCGCCGGAGCGCTATGCTTCCGGCGCCGTGCGGCCGCGGGCCGGGCCGATATCGTAATTCAGCAAGGAATGGGGAAAAAATCACAAGTTTTAACAAGCGGCTTCCCATCGGAAGGGCTTATAATAAGGTTGTTCTATCTACTGGAATCTACTGGAATCGGTACCGATATATTTTGCGTACCTTGGAGGAGGGACATCTGTCATGTGGAAGTTCAGATCGGCCGTCTGGCTGAGAAAAACAGGTATCTGTGCGGCTGTGGCTGTCCTGCTCTGCGGATGCGGCGGGCAGGAAGAGCCGGATGAGATCGTGGCGATCGAGTCGGAGGAAGGGGATGAGACCGCCTACGAATTTGCGGAAGCCCAGATCGGCGATGTGGAAGAGGTGCTTAAGATAACCTGTAAATACAGGCAGGTGCAGGAGCAGGAAGTCACGTTCCCCATGGAGGGAAGGATCGTGGACAAGGTATATGTGGAGGAAGGGGACAGGGTCAAAAAGGGCCAGCTGCTGGCGGAGCTGTCCAGCCGGGACCTGGAGCGGAAGATCGAGGACCTGGAATACCGGATCAAAAGGAACGAACTTCTCTCAGGGTATCTCGACACCAACGAGGAGATCGGCCTCTCCGGCCTGTGGGTCAACAGCATGTTTGACCTGTACGGCGCACCCGTGTCGGCTCCCAGCGAGGAGAGCATGGAGGACCTGAAACAGGGGTACCGCTATCAGAGGGAAGACATCGAGGATGCGCTTGAGATCGACCGGGAGGAGCTGGAGAGGGTACAGCAGCTGTTCCAGTCCAGCCGGATATACGCCGCCATGGACGGGATCATCTACG
This sequence comes from uncultured Acetatifactor sp., assembly GCA_947588705.1. Classification (GTDB taxonomy): domain Bacteria; phylum Bacillota; class Clostridia; order Lachnospirales; family Lachnospiraceae; genus Acetatifactor. The sequence continues at coordinate 6,097 of CANPYT010000034.1, forward strand.
ACATCAAGGATGACCTGATGGGCTCCACTTCCCACCTGGACGAGGTGGTGATGACGGTGATGGATACCTCCGTGAGCCTGTTCGAGACCCAGGAGCCGGAGGCGGCTTCTTATTTCCGGGAGGGCGAGGCGGTGTCCATGACGGTCAGCTACGGAAGCGGCGCCGGCGAGTACCTTCTCATGCCGTGGAAGATGGATGAGTGGGGAGAGACGCAGCTCTTTGAAGTATATCAGGAGTCGGGAGACGCCGTGCTGGAAGTGGGGACTTCCGGGACCATAACGATAATCACCGACCGCCGGGAGGGGGTCCTGACGATCCCGAAGGCGGCAGTAAAGGACGCCGGAGACAGGAAGTATGTGTACGTGCTGAATGAAGACGACATGCGGGAAGTCAAGTGGGTGGAGACCGGGCTGTACGGCGACAGCAGGGTAGAGATCAAAAGCGGCCTTTCGGAAGGGGAAAGGGTTATTCTGAGATGACAAGGAGACGGAAAATGGGCGTAAAGACCGGGATGAGAAAAGCGTTGTGCCTGACGCTTGCCTGTGCGGTGGTTGCCTGCGCGGGCTGCGGGCAGGACGAGGAGCCCCAGGAGGGAAGGCCGGAGGATGTGACGCTGCTGGAGCCTGTGGGGGTGACGGCCAATTATGAGACCGTGGTCAGAAGAAATCTGTATGACGTGCAGGTCCTGCCCGCCGTGATCTGCCCGTACACGGAGGAATACCAGCTGAGGGAGTCTGTCCGGTTCGACGCTTACGACGCCCTCCCCGGAGACTATGTGAAGAAGGGGCAGGCGCTGCTCCACGGGGATCAGGAGGACGGAAAGGAACAGATCGAGAAGCTGCAGGAAGATATGCAAGAGGCGGAGAAAGAGTACCTTGAGTTCCTGCAGGAAAACGAGGAACAGCTCAGCGAGAACCGGGAACAAGAGGAATACTGGGGAGGGATCATGGAGGTCTGGGAGAAGGAGAAGCCCCAGCAGTATATCACGGAGACGGTGACGGATGAGGAGGGAAACGAGAGCGAGGTCAGCGTACCGAATCCGGCCTTCTACGAGTGGCTGGACGGCACCGCCAGCGTCTGGGGTATGCACACCTATGAAAGCAAGTACCGCAACGCCCGCCAGAAGGTGCTGGAGCTGGAGGAGGCCCGGAAGGAGAGGATGGAGCTTTATGAGCTGGACAGCCAGTACCAGCAGCTGCAGATCAGCCGGCTCCAGGAGGATATCCAGGGAGGGATCCTGAGCTCGGGCATGAACGGTTATGTGGCGGCTTTCCCATACGCTTCGTCGGGCAACTGGCTGAGCGCCAACCAGTCGCTGATGGCGGTCTGCGACCCGGACAGGGTGGAGCTCCGCTGCCAGTATATCTCGAAGCCCGTGGTGGACGCGGCGGAGGACGTGTACGCACTTGTGGACGGAAAGAGATATGAGGTGCTGCATAAGCCTGCGGCGGACTCGGCGGAGTATGACCGCCTGGCGGTCCTTTACGGAACGGTTCCCGGCGTGTTCGAAGTGACGTCGGATACGGAGGGCCTTGAGATGGGCGGCTATGCCGTGGTGGTGGTGAAGAAAAAGACCAGGGAGAATGTGCTCGCGGTCCCGAAGGACGCCATTGAGACGGAGGACCGGGTCTCTTATGTGTATGTGATCGGCGATGGCGTCAATGTCAGGACCGAGGTGACTCTCGGCATGAGCGACGGCAGGTATACGGAGGTCCTCTCCGGCCTGAAGGAAGGCGACCGTGTGCGGACGGAGCAGGCCATCACCGCCGGGGAGGGGACCGTGAAGGTTGCCCGGGGGGCGGTGAGCAATACGTTCAAGGGGCAGAGCACTATCTATTATGTCTCCACCGAGTGGATCGAAAACCCTGTGGAATACGGAACGGTGTACCTTGAGGAGCTCCTGGCGGGGATCCACGTCCAGGTAAAGAAGGGGGATGTCCTCGCAAGGATCCGGGTGGTGCCGGACCAGGCGGAGATCGACCGGAACGAGCGGAAGCTTGTCCGGGAGCAGGCGAGGCTGCAGGATATGCTCCTGGAAAAGCCGGACGACGGGGATGCCCTGAAATCCTGGGAAAAAAGCGTCGAGAGCAAGGAGGAGTCCATCCATGACCTGGAGGAGCTGCTGAACGATATGAAGGCGGATGCGGCGGTCACGGAGGTGACGGCGCCCAGGGACGGGATCGTGACCAGCTACGGGAACGTCATCTACAACCATTTTGACAGAAATACGTTCTCTTACGGCAGCAATTACATCATAGAAAAGGGAGCGGAGCTTTTTCAGTTCGCGGACGACGACCAGATCTACCTCAACGTGGCGGACGAGGACGGGCAGCTTGCTTACGGGAACCAGGTGCTCTTTACCTACAAGGAGGAATATAACAGCACAGAGGAAAAACAGGCGACGGGCCGGGTAGTGACGGTGAATCCCATGTGCCTTACCATCCCGCTGCAGTACAGCGGGGTCATGGTCAAGCTGGAATCGGGGGACATCGAGTCCATCATACAGTCGGACAGATGGATCATGACGATGAGCGGGGAGTGGATGGGCGGAGGGCCCACCGCTTCCGTCCAGATCCGCAGCGTGGACGATGTGCTGCTTGTGCCGAAAAAGGCGGTGACGACCATAGGGAACAACACGTATGTCAAAGTCCGGCTGGAAAACGGGGAAGTGCAGTACCGAAGCTTTATCTCCGGCGGCGGGGATAATAATAACTACTGGGTGGTGGATGGCCTTACGGAAGGAATGGAATTATGTTTAGATTAATGCTGCAAAAACTAAGGCATAAGAAATGGATGAACTGCTGTCTGCTTTTGGGAAGCATCCTGCTGATCGCCACGATGGTCAGTTTCCCGCTGTACCAGAGGGCGGCGTATGACAGGATGCTCCTTGACGAGTTCCGCAATTATGTGGCGGAGGAAGGGACCTGGCCTACGAGAAATTCCTTTCTTTTCGCCTCCAAGTTTGATGCCGACGGAGCGACTATCGTCCGGGCGGAGAAGATGGTGGACGGCCTGTGCGCGGACCTTGGGGTGACGCTGCGGGAGAATATCCGTTATTATCTCCTTACTCCGAAGGAAGTCAGGTCTTCCATGAACCGGGACGCGGTGGCGGGGCTGTCCCTGCGCCTCGGTATGCGCACCAGCCTGCCGGACCACGCGGAGATCGTAAACGGCGAGATGTACTCTGACAGCGGCCTTACGGAGGACGGGAGCATCGAGGTGGTGGTCAGCGAGGCGGCGCTGGTAAATATGAATATCCTGGTGGGGGAGACGCTGATCTTTAACAACCTGACGGATGCGGAGGGGAAGCCCATCCGCATTTATGTAAAGGGCGTCTATGATATGGCGGAGAGGAACGACCCCTACTGGCAGGAGACGCCGGAGAAGATGGTGGATATCTGCCTGATGAACGAGACGCTGTTCCAGGAGATGTTCACGGGGAAGAACGCGATCAACTACAGCATTACCTGCCAGTACCATTCCCTGTTCGAATATGAGGACATCAAGGCCGACCAGGTAAAGCACCTGGAGGAGCGGACGGATTACCTGACGGAGGAGGGGCCTTACCGCAGCCTGGTAAAGGTGCCGGAGTACCGGCAGATCCTGGATACTTACGATAAAAAGGAAAACAGGATACAGGCTACCCTGCTGATCCTGCAGGTGCCGGTGCTGATCCTGCTGGGGGCGTTCCTGTTCATGCTCTCCGGCCAGATGTATGAGATGGAGCGGAACGAGATCTCCGTCATCAAGAGCCGGGGAAGCTCCGGGGGGCAGATCTTCCGGCTGTATCTCTTCCAGAGCCTGTTCCTGACCTGCGTGGGCGGCGCATTGGGGATCCCGCTGGGGGCGGTGTTCAGCGTGGTGCTGGGTTCCGCCAGGAATTTCCTTGAGTTCGACGGCAGCCGGGCGCTGGAGATCCGGTATACGCCGGAAGCATGGGCCTACGCGGCGGCGGGCATGGCGGCCACGCTGCTGATCATGACGATCCCCGCCATCCGGCACAGCCGGGTCACTATCGTAAAGCTGAAGCAGCAGAAGGCGCTGAAGAAAAAGAGCTGGTGGGAAAAAGCCTTCCTGGATTTTATCCTGTTGGGGCTGTCCCTGTACGGCTATTACAGCTTCCATAAGAACGGAGGGGACCTGGGAGGGAACGTCCTCCGGGGAGAGTCGCTGGACCCGCTGCTGTACCTGAGTTCCTCCCTGTTCGTACTGGGGATGGGGCTTCTGTTCTTGAGGCTGCAGCCCCTCATTGTCCAGCTGATCTACATGATCGGCAGGAGGTTCTGGAAACCGGCGAGTTATGTGTCCTTTATGGAGAACGCGAAAAACGGCAGGAAGCAGCAGTTTATCATGCTGTTCCTGATCCTTACGGTTTCCCTCGGCATGTATCACGCCACGGTCGCCCGCACCATCCTGCAGAACGCCAGCGACAATGTGGAATATCTGGACGGGGCGGATGTGGTCCTGAAGGAATACTGGAAGCCGGAGATCCGGGACGGCACCCTCACCGGAAAGTATATCGAACCGGACTTTTCCAAATACGCGTCCATAGACGGCGCGGCGTCCTATACCAGGGTGCTGCTGCAGGATGAAGTCAATCTGGACAACGGGGATAAGTCCTATACGCCGGTCGTCGTGATGGGGATACATACCAGGGAATTTGGCGGCCTGACCTGGCTTCCCGGGAAGCTTTCGGGAAAGCATTATTATGAATATCTGAACGAGCTTGCGGTGGATGCGAAGGGGGTTTTGGTGTCCCGGAATTTCCATGACATCAAGGGCTATGACATAGGGGACACCATTACCTTTACCAACCATAAGAGTGAGAGCATGACAGGAAAGATCCTGGATTTCTTTGACTACTGGCCCGGATATTCCAAGACGGTCAGCGGGCTGAACCCGGACGGGACATCGTATACCGATGAGAATTTCCTGATCGTGACCCATTTTGACGTGCTGTACAACCAGTGGAAGTACAAGAAGCCCTACGAGGTCTGGATCGACCTGAAGGAGGGCTACGATTCCCAGTATATGTATGACTGGATCCAGCAGAACGATCTGCGTGTGGTCAAGTACAATAACCGCCTGGACGATGTGGAGGCAGCCATAGAAGACCCGCTGCTCCAGGGGACGAACGGCGTACTGACCATGGGATTCCTCGTGACGATCCTGCTCTGTGCGGTGGGCTATCTGATCTACTGGATCATGTCCATCCGTTCCAGGGAGATGATCTTCGGCGTCCTCCGGGCCTGCGGAATGCACAAGGGGGAGCTGTTCCATATGCTGATGAATGAGCAGATCTTTTCGGGCGTCTTTTCCGTCTTTGCAGGGATCGGCATCGGAAAGCTGACGTCGGATATGTTCGTTCCCATGCTGCAGCAGGCTTACGCGGCGTCCAACCAGGCGCTGCCCATGCAGCTGATCACAAAGACGTCGGACCTGATCCGGCTCTACGGCGTGATCGCGGCGGTGATGGTGGTCTGCCTGCTTGTGCTGATCCTGCTGATCTTCAAGCTGAACGTGACGAAAGCGCTGAAGCTGGGCGAGGAGTAAGAGTAAGAGGAAATTAAGGTATTTGGGGATGAAAGCCGGCCCGGGGCGCTTTTGGCCCGGGGCAGGGCCTTGCAGGGAGGGCCGATTTCAGGCCGGACTAAAAAAGCCTGCTCGGGGAGCTGGCCGATAGGATAAAACGGAAAGTTAAGACGGTAAATTTAGGCCGGAAATGAAGGCCAAAAACGAAAACATGCGCAGAGGACCGCGCAGAAATGGCGAAAAGTATGAGCGAAAATCTTGTGATCGAAGTAGAAGGGGTCAATCGGATCTTTCCCGTGCCGGGCGGCGAGTTTCAGGCGCTGAAGGATATCAACGTAAAGATCCCAAAGGGAAACCTTGCCATCCTGAAGGGACGTTCCGGCTCGGGAAAGACCACGCTGATGAACATTATCGGCACGTTGGATCAGCCCACTTCCGGGACGGTAAAGATCGACGGGCAGCCGGTGGGAAGGATGTCTGACCGGAAAAGGGAAAACCTCAGGCGCAGGGACATGGGGTTTGTGTTCCAGGCCGTGTCGCTGATCCCCACGCTGAACGCATTCCAGAACGTGGAGTTTTCCATGAGGCTGGCTGGGATCCGCGCAGGCCGGGAGAGAGACAGGCGCGTGGAAGAATGCCTGAAGCTGGTGGGCCTTGGGAACCGGCTGAAGCATATGCCGGCGGAGATGTCGGGAGGCGAGCAGCAGAGGGTGGCCATCGCCAGGGCAATCGCCCACAGGCCGAAGATCATCCTGGCGGATGAGCCTACCGCGGAGCTGGACAGCGCCATGGGCGCCCAGGTCACCATGCTGTTCCAGGAGATGACCCGCAAGGAGGGGATCACGATCCTGATGACGACTCACGACGTGGGGCTGATGGATGCCGGGGATATGGTCATTGAGCTGGAGGCCGGGCAGCAGGTGCAGGGGGTATAAGGTATGCCGGAGACGATGATACAGGCGGACGGCCTGGTAAAGATTTATAAATCAAAGCAGACGGAGGTGCTTGCGCTGCAGGGCCTGGATCTTACGGTGGAGGAAGGGGAACTTACCGCCATCATCGGAAACAGCGGAAGCGGCAAGTCTACGTTCTTAAATATGATCGGCGGCCTGGACCGGCCCAGCGCCGGATCCCTGTCCGTGGGAGGAAAGAACCTTTTCACCATGACGGAGAAACAGCTGGTGCTGTATAAGAGGGATACGGTCGGGTTTGTGTGGCAGAACAACGGAAGGAACCTGCTTCCCTATCTGTCTGCGCTGGAGAACGTGATGCTCCCCATGAGCATATCCAGCACGAGGAAGCGCAAGGCGAAAGCGCTGGAGCTTCTGGAGCAGGTGGGCATGAGCAGCAAAAAGCACAGCCGCATGAACATGCTTTCCGGCGGGGAACAGCAGAGGATCGCTATCGCTATCGCGCTGGCAAATTCGCCGAAGCTTCTCCTGGCGGATGAGCCTACGGGAAGCGTGGACGTAAAGACCGCCAACTATATTTTCGACGTGTTCACGGAGCTGAACAAGGGCGGCCAGACCATCCTGATCGTCACTCATGACGTGGCGCTGTCGAAAAAGGTGAAACGTGTTGTGGCTATCCGGGACGGGAAGATCAGCAGCGAGCGTGTGCTGAAGGAGGCATATGCGGACCGGGTGAAGGAGACGGGAATCGACTGGCGCAAGGAGGACACCCAGGAGGAGTACGCGATCATGGACCGCGCCGGACGGGTGCAGATCCCGGCGGAGCTTTTAAGTTCCATGGGGCTTAAGGGGAATAAGGTAAAGATCGCCCTGCAGGACGGAAACGTGGTGATCAGCAGCCCCGGGGAAGAGCAGGGCCAGGAAGAAAAGACGGAAAAGCACGAGAAACATGGCAGACATGAAAAGCCATAAAGAGCCATAAGGGGCCCGCTTCGGGCTTAAAGTCATGGAGGATGAAATGAAGAAAAGGGGGGGCGCGGTGACGGTGAAAAACAGGCCGGTCATCGGAGCGGATTATCCTGATCCCGAGATCCTTCGGGTGGACGATACCTATTATATGCTGAGCACTACCATGCATTTCCTGCCGGGGGCGGAGATCCTGCGGTCTTATGACCTGGTGAACTGGGAGATCGCGTCTTATGTGGTTGAAACTTTTGAGGGAACGGAAGAGGCGAGGCTGGACCATGAGCGCAGCAATTACGGATCGGGCATGTGGGCCGGTTCCATGCGTTATCATAAAGGGAAATTTTATGTGAGCTTTGCGGCGAAGCTGAGCGCAAAGACTTATTTCTATCAGTCGGAAAACATTGAGGGGCCCTGGAAGAAAACCTGTATCGACCGATATCTCCATGACGGTTCCCTGTTTTTTGACGAGGACGGTAAGGTTTATTTTGTCTACGGAAATTCGGAGATCCGGATCCAGGAGCTGCTTCCCGACCTGACCGGCTTTCGGGAGGACGGTTTTTCCCGGGTGATCCTGAGAGAGACCGACGATGTGGTCCTGGGGCATGAAGGGTCGCACTTTTACAGGATCAACGGGAAATATTATCTGTTTACCATTCACTGGCCAAGATACGGGGCGGGCAGACGGACACAGATGTGCTACTGCAGCGATTCCCTGACGGGAGAATTTCAGGGGGGCACGGTGCTGGATGACGATATGGGCTATGGGAACTGCGGCGTGGCCCAGGGAGGGATCGTGGAGGCCAATGACGGCAGCTGGTACAGCATCCTGCTTCAGGACCACGGCGCCGTGGGGCGTGTTCCGGTGCTGGTGCCTGTGGAGTGGAAGGACGGATTCCCGGTCTTTGGCGAGAACGGGAAAATCCCAGCCACAGTCACGGTGCGCAGCAACCGGCCCTATTACGAGTATGAGAAGCTCTATGCCTCGGATTCCTTTGATTATAAGCCGGACAGGGAGGGCAGGTGGCGCCTGAAACCTCAGTGGCAGTGGAACCATGAGCCGAATCCGGCGCTTTGGGGCATTGTATACGGGGGCGGCCTCTGCATTACGACAGGCAAGATCAGCACCAATGTGACCCAGGCGGTGAATACGCTGACCCAGCGGCTGATGATGCCCCGGACGGCGGTGGAAGTGACGGTGGATGCCAGGGATCTGAACGAAGGGGATGTGGCCGGGCTCTGCGCCCTGCAGGGATGTTACGGGATGATAGCGGTCACAAGGGAACTGCGCCGGTATTACCTTATTCTGATCGAGAGGAACCGGGAGGAAAAGGATATGCGCATGGGCGCATGCGACTATCTGCCGGGAGTGGTGACCCGGAAACTGAGCCTTACGGAGCCGGTGGTGCGGCTTCGTCTGGAAGCCGTTTTCTCGGAGAAGTCGGACAAAGCCGTGTTTTCTTACAGGGAGCCCAGAGAGGGCGGAAATTGGAGAAAAGTGGGAGGGGAACATTCCCTGTACTTTGGTCTGGACCATTTCGCGGGCTGCCGCTGCGGGCTGGCGGTCTATTCCACGAAAGAGACGGGGGGATCCGCTGTATTCCGGGATTTCCGTTATGAAACAGATGCGGGATGACGATTCTTTTCCCGGTATTCGGAGGGCGAACAGTTTTTCTGCTGGCGGAAGACCCGGTTAAAGGTGGAGATGCTGGGGAAGCCTGACTGCATGGCGATCTCCGTGATGGAGAGGTCGGGCTGTTCCAGAAGCTCCGCCGCCGCTTTGATCCGCCGCCTGCAGATATAAGCGCAGAAGCTGCAGTCGGTGTACTGCTTGAAGAGCCTTGAAAAATGATATTTGCTGAAGCCGATGGCGGCGGCTACATCCTCAAGGGTAAAATCTTCCATGTAATGGGCGTCGATATAATCCATCACATCGTTGAATTTGTTCATGTATTCTTTCTGCTTATAGGGACGCGCGGAAGGGAACAGGTTGACATCGTTTAAATGGTTGGAGCCCAGCTTCACAAAAAGATTCAGAAGCAGGGAAAAGATGGTGAGCTCCGCAAATTCATTCCGGTTAAAGTATTCATTCCGCATCTGGAGCAGAATGTGGTACACATCGTCATAGATGTGAGGGTAGGTATTTTTGTTGATGAGCAGAGGTTCCTTCATGACAGACTGGATGCTGGCAAAGCCGTGGAGCTTTGATATGGCTGTGATGTCGAACAGAAAGACAAAGCGGACGCCCTCATCCGGCGCTTTGAGGGAATGCATCTCGCCGGAGGGGATGAGGAAGATATCTCCCGGCGTCAGGCGCACGGTATTGTCCTGAACGATGGCGTCGTACCAGTTTTCAACGGGCATGATGATCTCAAGAGCGGTATGCCAGTGGGGCGCAAAATCCTCATCCTGGGTATTGCACCAGATGCGCACGGACGAATTCTGATGGAAGGAGACGAGCTCCTGGCTGTCGGAACGGACAGTGCGGAAACCGGAAAAATCGTCGTTGGCACTGTTGTAATCCACTCTTTCTTCTGTCATTGTCTGATCACCTCTTGGTCTATTTTAGCACCGAAAGGGGGAAATGTAAACCGGGAGTGCCGAAAATATGACCTTTGCCAAAAAAAGAAATTGAGGTTGAATTACTTTTTGGAATCGTCTACAATAAAATAAAGCAACAAATCAAAGGGAGGTTTGTTATGAAAAAGAGATTGTTGTCGGGAATAACGGCACTGCTTCTGGCGGTGACGCTTTTTTCGGGCTGCGGGGAATCGCCCGCGGGAAACCAGCCGGAGGAAACGGATGGGAAGGAGACTACGGAGACGGCGGATCAAAGCGGGGAAGGATCGCCGGAGAAGGACGGACAGGAGGCCGGCGGGGAGACGGAAGAAAACGCTTCGGCTTCCGGGGAAAATGAGACCGCGGAGGCGGAGACGGACCAGGATCCGGAGGAGGTGCCTATTTTGAAGGACGCAGTGATGGAGAATCTCGGCTGCCGTGTGGGCGCGGCGCTGACTTTGGGAGAGATACAGGACGAGAAAGTATGGAATATCGTCACAACGTATTTTAACGCGTTTACCATTGGCAACGAACTGAAGCCGGACGCCATGTTTGGCTACAGCAACGGCAGGTGCCCGGGAACGGAGGAGGCCGAGCTGAACGGCGAGACCCTGACGGTGCCGAAGATGGATTATTCGAGGGCGGAGGCGATCCTGGACAAGGTGCTGGAGTGGAACCAGGCAAATCCGGAGAATGAGCTGAAAGTCCGGGGGCATGTGCTGGTCTGGCACTCTCAGACGCCGGAATGGTTTTTCCATGTGGATTACGACAAAAACAAGGATTATGTGGATAAGGACACCATGAACAAGAGGCTGGAATGGTATATCCGCACCATGCTGACCCATTTCACCGGGGAGGACAGCAAGTACAAGGGCCTGTTTTACGGCTGGGATGTGGTAAACGAGGCGATCAGCGACGGCACGGGGACGTACCGCTCGGACCACGAGAATCCGGATGAGCCCCTGAGCAACGACACCCACGGCAGCAATTCCAGCTGGTGGCATGTCTATGAAAGCAACGAGTTTATCATCAACGCCTTTATTTATGCGAACAAGTACGCCCCGGCGGATCTTGAACTGTATTACAATGACTACAATGAGTGTAATTTTAACAAGCAGCAGGGGATCATTGAGCTTCTGCAGGCGGTGAAGGACCGGGAGGGGGAACCCGGCGAGGGGACCCGCATCGATGCTATGGGTATGCAGGGGCATTATAATATGTCGAGTCCTTCCTGGACCGATGTGGGAACGGCCGTCGAACGTTACGCAAAAGTGGTGGGGAATGTGCAGATCACGGAGTTTGACATGAAAGCCAGCGATGGCTATGACGGCAGCGACGAGGCGAAGGAAGAGGAATTTAAGAAACAGGCGGATCGTTACGGCCTGATCTATTACGCCCTGAAGAACGCGAACAAGAAAGAGGGCGTGAATGTGACGGGGATCACGTTCTGGGGGACGGTGGACCATTATTCCTGGCTGCAGAGCCGTTCCGATGTGGGAGGCGGCAATACGGAGGAGCTGCCGGAATGTCCCCTTCTTTTTGATGAAAATTATGAACCGAAGCCTGCGTATTACAAGTTTACGGAGTAGCGCGGGAGCGGGAGGCTGAACAGAAAAGAGCTGCGAGGCAGCAGAAAAGAGGGAAAATATGTCGGTAACAGCAACAAACCCCATCCGAATCCGGAGGGCTGCAGGTACAACGGCGATTTTACAAAAGCGGACCGTAGGAAGTTGAAGGTCGCGCTGAAAGTAGAGGGGCTCAGCGCGTCGGCGGAGGTCTCTTATGGGCTGAAGGGGCGGAAGGAACTGGACCATTGTGCCCTGCTCTGCAGCGGGCTGGATATCCGGGGGCTTTCCACGGAGGTGGCCGGCGGCTTTGTAGGCTGTACGGTGGGAATGTACGCCGTGGCGGAAAAAAGCTGTGAGGACAGGGCGTGGTTTGAGAATTTTTCCTATGAAAAAATATGAAAATGTGATAAAATGACTTGGGAAAGATATTGTGTCAGTTCCTGATCCGGATGGGACGAAGCGCACGGAAGGACGGGAACGCGAAACAGAGGATGAATGGCAATATCTCAAGCCAAAAACCATAAGCAGGAGGATAGATGAAAATGCGGAACCAGAAAATGAGTACGGTCATCACAGCGGTGGTTTCTCTTGTGTCGGCGCTGTGTATCCTGTTCCTTTTTGTGACAGCGAGCAACAATATGACCGACGCCATGAGAAGTACGGCGATGAACAACATGGAGACTTCCCTGAACGCCCGGACGGCGCTGATCGAGCAGTATGTGGCGCAGGCGGAAAGCCAGATGGTCACTTACGGGAAAGCGCCGGTGGTGGCGGAGCTTCTGAGGAATCCGGCCAACGCGGCGGCTGCCGGGGAAGCCCAGGCATGGACGGAGGATTTCTTTGCCAGCGTGGAAGGCTGGGAGGGCGTGTATATTGCGGAATGGGATTCCCATGTCCTGACCCACAGCAATCCCGGCGCCATCGGTATTTATACCAGGGAGGGGGATGGGCTGAAGTCGCTTCAGGAGAGTATCCTGGCCTCGGGGGAAATGTACAATACGGGGATCCTGGTATCGCCGGCGTCCAAGCAGCTGACGCTGTCTTTGTACAGCCCCGTCTATGATACAGACGGAGAGATCCTGGGATATGTGGGCGGCGGGCAGTTTGCCTCCAGCCTTACAACGCCTTTGCGGCAGCTGGCCGTGGAGGGAATGGAAAACGCAAAGGATTACATGATCAACACGGCGGCCGGAACCTATATCTATGATCAGGACGAGTCGCTGATCGCGGCGGATGTGGAGGATCCCATGCTGCTGGAAGTCATCGAGCGGGTCAATGCGGAGCCGGATGTGCTGGTGGGCGATATCGAATATGTGGACGCGGACGGAGTGAAATGCGTAGCCATGTATAAGTATCTGCCGAACCGCCAGTGGGCGGTAGTGCTCAGCGACACGGAAAACGAGATCTACCGTCAGGCCAACGAAAGCCGCAGCCTGTTCGGCCTGATCTGCGTGGCGGCCTTTGCGCTGATCGTGGTGCTTTCCTTTATCTCCGTGAAGATCTGCGTAAAGCCTCTGAGCGTGGTGGAGCGGTCGATCGGCAGGCTGAAGGACCTGGAGCTTCAGATGCCCGGCGATATGAAGAAATATGTGGGAGGCGGAAGCGAGACCGGAAAGATCGCAACGGCTATGGATTCCCTGTACACGACGCTGCGGGAGATCGTGTCCACGCTTCGCAACTGTACGGAATCCCTGAGCGGTTCCACCGAAAAGATGACGGGGGCTACCCACACGCTGGTGGAGTATGTGGGGGACAATTCGGCTACCACGGAAGAGCTTGCCGCCAGCATCACCACGACCAATGAAGCCATCGACAATGTGGCAGGCCAGATCGAAAGGATTTCCGAGCTGGTCCGCCATGTGGAAGAAAAAGTGGTGGCGGGGGATGAAAAGAGCAGCCAGCTGCTGGAGAAGGCGGCGGCTATGAAGAAAATGGCCCAGGGCACTCTTGACGAGACGGAGGTCAAGATCAAGGAGAACCGCCGGAATGTGGAAGAGGCTATGGTCAACTTGCAGTCGCTGACCCGTATCAACGATATGGCCCAGCAGATCCTGGAGATCGCCAACCAGACCAACCTGCTTTCCCTGAACGCTTCCATCGAGGCTGCAAGAGCGGGAGAACAGGGAAGGGGCTTTGCGGTGGTGGCACAGGAGATCGGGACGCTTGCCTCCAATTCCTCCGCCACGGCGAGGCAGATCTCGGATATCTGCGGGGACATCAACACCAACATCAAAAATGTGCAGGATTGTGTGGATGACATCATCTGCTTCATGGAGCGGGACGTGACGGATAAGTTCCGGGAGTTTGCCGATATTGCCAACGAATACGGCGCTTCCGTGGAGGATATCCAGGAGGCGATGGGAGAGATCCAGGATACTTCGGCCGGATTTGTGTCCTCGGTTTCCAGCATTCAGGAGCGTATGGAGGTGATCCGCACCGCTTCCAGCGAGAACGAGATCGGCGTGGGGGATATCGTCAACAAGATCGAAATGACCAACAGCACGGCGGAAGAGCTGGAGGGCGTTGGAAAGGTCAACGAAGGGAACGTGAAGGCCATCAGCGATATTGTGGACAAATTCACGGAATAGTGTGAGAAGCTAAAAACGGGGGGCTGCCGCTTTGAGGATCGCGGCAGCCCCCGTTTTATTCCGGCGCACACTCTCCGGCGGAACGGTACGCGGCGTCCACGCAGGAAAGAAGCATTACGAAGGCGGAGTTCCAGTAGATGGCAACTTCGTTGGTGGAATAGCTCCCGGTCATGTCCAACAGCGCCTTGGCGGGAGGAACGTTTTCCGGCAGGACGCCCCGGGCGGTGGGGTCGGCCCGGCGGGCGCAGGGGCCGCCGGAGAGCATACCGGGCATGGCGTGTCCAAGAAAGCCGGAGGGCCTGTGGTGCGGATATTTGATGGCGTCCGTGCCGCACCCGGTGAGGTAGCAAAGCCCCATGGGATTACGGCCGAGAAGATAGTGGAGCTGGTCGGCGGCCGCGTCCAGAAATTCCCTGCGTCCGGTAAGGCGGTAGCCGTCGAGGAGGTGCAGCCCGTTGTTGGCGGCGCCCATGTTGCTGCCCCAGTGGTATTGCTGTGCGGTCAGCGCGGTGCCGTAGCCGTCCGAGGACGCGATCTTCCTTTTTTCTTCCGCCAGGGCCGTCATGGCATCGGTGATCTTCCGCCTCAGCTTTTCGTCTGTGGGATATTTCGCCGTCAGGTAGGCGCGGTTGGCGTAGCTGCCCATATTTCCCCAGCCGTACCCGTGGAAGATCTGGCTTTCGGCCAGCTTCTCAAAGTCCTCCCGGTATCGGGGTTCGCCGAAGGTTTTATAGAGCTCGGCGGCGGCCCAGCAGCGCTCATCCGTGTCATTGGGATCGCCGTATCCGCCGGTGGTGATCTCGGGCGGATTCTTATACCCGCCGGGAAGGCTCATGCCGTCCAGCGCCTCGTAGGCCCTGCGGGAAGCTTCCGCCAGCCGTCCGGCGTAAGCGGGATCGCATTTCTGGTAGAAGCGCACCGCCATGGCGGCAGCCGCCGCAAAATCCGCCGTGGCGGTGACGGAGACAGGGCTGACTACAATCTCATCGGTCTCCTGGTCCGGCAGGATAAAGCCGCAGAAATGGTGGCAGGACGCCTTGTGGTAGACCTGTCCGTCCTCTCGCTGTAGCTTCATCATCCAGTCCAGCTCGTATCGGATCTCCTGCAGGCAGGGAGGGATGGGGAGGGAAGGGGCTTGGCCGTCCGGGGCTCCGGCGGCGTCCGCTTTGTGGGGAACGTGGGGAACGGATCTTTCGGAAGGGAGGCCAGGGGCGCGGTATGCGTCGGACAAAGCAGGGTTTTCCTCCAGGGCATAGAGAAGCTGGGCCACCGCCATGGCGCCCGGCACGACATAGCGGCCGTAATCTCCGGCATCGTGCCAGCCTCCGGCCACATTTAACCGCAGGTCCGTGCCATAGACAGAGGCGATCCCTGTGTGACATGCCCTGTGGGCAAAAGGGCCTGCGGTGCTTTCCGGCAGGTCGCAGCCGCAGCGCTGAAGGTAAAAGAAAGCGAACGATTTCCGGAAGACATCGTCGTAGACGTTTTCGGAGATCTCAAAGGTATCCGACTCGCTGAGACAATCGGATACAATGTGGTAGCGGCCCGGGGCGGTGAGGGCGGAGAAATCGCCCACATAGTCTGTCTCCCCTGCCGCCGGGTTTTCCACCCGGATATCCGCCGTGCCGTGGTAGACCTTATGTCCGTCGGTGGTGACTACAGAAAAGCTAACGGGCCTGTCCGCCCGAAAAGTGACCCGTTTGGTCATTCGCGGGAGATAACCGCACTGATTGACAAAAATGTTTTTATACATGCTTCTCGCCTGCCTTTCCTGAAAGGATGTCTTCGGTAACAGAGCGCCGTTTGATGGGCAAAGGCAGGCGCATAGCGCCGAAAAGCGCGTTAGCGCGGCTTTGCGAATGGCGCGGGCTGGACTGTTACTGTTTTCATTATGACAGGACGGTTTCGGAAGCTCCATAGATTATCTTGTGATATTTGAGGATCCGGCGGTAAGATTGTACAGCTTTCGGAAACGCCGGGATCGTGGTATAATTCTGCTATCGCGGAATCCATGGCGGCGGCGCAGCCATGCAGTAGCCGCTTACGCGGCGCATTCTACCGGAAGCCGCCGCTTGGAAAGTAAATGCCGCTAAAGGAAGCGGCGCTTGCTTTCCCGCGCTTGTGGTGGAATGATATGGAAAATTCCCGGCAGGAATGCAGTTAAGGGGATGCGGACGAATTTATTATCCAGAACGGAGGGAGCAGATGAGCGGATATATCATGGAGATGAGGAAACTGGTGGGCCATCGGACTATCATACAGTGCGCGGCAAGCGTTCTTGTGGTAAACGGGGAGGGAAAACTGCTTCTCGGAAAAAGAACGGATAACCACATGTGGGGATACGCGGGGGGATCCGTTGAGATCGACGAGAGGGTAGAGGACTGCGCGAGGCGGGAACTTCTGGAGGAGACGGGGATCGTGGCGGATGAGATGGAGTTTTTCATGGTAAATTCCGGGCCGGAGGTACACTATGTCTATCCGAACGGAGACGAGGTATCTAACATAGAGATCATTTATCTGTGCCGGAAATATCACGGGACGCCGCGGCCCCAGGAAGAGGAGGTAGAGGAACTGGCTTTTTTTGACTGTTCGGAGATCCGCATGGAGATGATATCGCCCCCCATCCGGCCGGTGATACGGAAGTATTTGGAGGATCTGCGCGTTTCGCAGCTCAATATTTTTATTTAATGATGGAGTGTACTTTGCCTACACATTCCTCAAATTTTGCAGCGCTTATATGTCCGATCTTATAAAGTACAAGCTTTTCATCCAAAGTAAAAATTTTGTTTGGACGGATATTGCTGCTTTGATTAAGGGATCCGGAGATGAAATCTGCATTTAGCAGGGGGATTGAATAAGTGTCTTTAATATTTTTAGAAGTAATCTGGAGCATGATATAATCGTCGCCCTTTAAATCAGCGATAATAAGCGCTGGGCGTTTCTTGGTGGTGCTTAAATCAGTAAACGGAAATGGAAGTACAATCACGTCGCCCTTTATAAATTTTCCCATGCGGCGTCCTCCTCCTCGCTCAGCCAGTCTTTCGCAAGGCTGGGCTCGCTCAATAAAGAGTTAGTGACCCCTGTCTCCTGATTGAGGATAAATTCCACGAACGCAAGGACAATGTCCAGCTTATTTTCGGGGATATTGGAAATCATATGCTCAAGTTTCTGCTGTTTTGACATATTATCATCCTTTCAAGCAAACTATACAGTAAAAGAAATTCACCGTCAAGCGAAAAAAGAACAAAACAAGATAAATAGGAGATTTATATATCCGATTTATATATCCATATAAAAACAATTGGTGTTAGTCAATAAATGGGTTGGTCAGTTTATATGACCAATAAGCCCGTCTCCAGCACCGCCCTGTTGCTTAGA
>CANPYT010000035.1 GCA_947588705.1 uncultured Acetatifactor sp.
CGAAGGTGACGGTGCTCACTACGGAGGACGCGATTGTGGACGCGCTGACCGACGGGCAGACGGGCACCATTATCGTGGAAGAGACGCCTTTTTACGCCACAATGGGCGGACAGAACGCCGACACGGGCGTGATCACCGCGGACGGGGGCCGTTTTGAGGTGAGGGACACCATAAAGCTCCTGGGAGGAAAGGTAGGGCATATCGGGACAGTGACCGAAGGCATGGTCAAGGTTGGCGATATGGTCACGCTGGCCGTAGACGAAGGGAAGCGTTCCGCCACCTGTAAGAACCACAGCGCTACGCACCTTCTCCACAAGGCGCTCCGGGAGGTGCTGGGCACCCATGTGGAGCAGGCCGGTTCCTATGTGGACGGAGATAAGCTGCGCTTTGATTTCAGCCATTTTGCGGCGATGACCCGGGAAGAGCTTGATCGGGTCGAGGCCATCGTCAACGAAAAGATCGCGCAGGACCTTCCGGTAGTCACGGAGGTCCTGCCCATCGAGGAGGCCCGCAAGACAGGGGCGATGGCTTTGTTTGGGGAAAAGTACGGGGAAACGGTGCGCGTGGTAAAGATGGGAGATTTCTCTGTGGAGTTCTGCGGCGGTACCCATGTCGCCGGGACAGGGGCGATCTCCGCGTTTAAGATCCTGTCGGAGAACGGCGTCGCGGCAGGCGTCCGCAGGATCGAGGCGCTGACAGGGAACGGCGTGTTCGCTTATTATAGGCAGTTGGAGCAGACGCTGGAAGGGGCGGCGAAGGCCCTGAAGACCACGCCTGCCTCGCTGGTGGAGCGCTGCGAGCATGTGATGGCGGAGATGAAGAGCCTTTCCGCCGAGCTGGAATCCCTTAAGGCGAAAGCAGCGAGGAACGCGCTGGGAGATGTGATGGACCAGGTGAGAGAGGTAAAGGGCGTGAAGCTTCTTGCCGCCAGCGTGGAGGGCGTTGACAGCAACGGCCTGAGAGACCTGGGAGACCAGCTGAAGGAAAAGCTGGGGGAGGGTGTCGTGGTGCTTCTGTCCAGGCAGGAGGGCAGGGTAAATATGATCGCCATGGCCACCGACGGCGCTCTGGCTAAGGGAGCTCACGCAGGCAACCTGATCAAGGGGATCGCGGCCCTGGTGGGCGGAGGCGGAGGCGGACGCCCCAATATGGCCCAGGCGGGCGGCAAGAACCCCGAGGGGATCCCTGCCGCGATCCGGGAAGCGGCCGAAGTGCTGGCCGGACAGCTGGGTTAAGAGAGTTCCTCCGTCAGCCGGCAGATCTCTTCGATCATGCCGCCGATCTTATCAATGGTATTCAGGAGAGGCGCGTCGGTGGTAATATCGACACCGGCCATCGCCGCCAGCTCTGCGGGAGTTTTTGTGCTGCCTGCCGCCAGGACCCGTTTCCAGTCCTCTACGGCAGGTTCGCCCTCCCGCTGGATCCGGTCGCAGACCTGAGTCGCGACGGTCAGCCCGGCGCTGTAGGTGTAGGAGTAAAGGCCCATGTAGTAATGGGGCTGGCGCATCCAGGTCAGCTCCGCGCCGGGAATAAGTTCAACGGCATCCCCCCAGAATGTTTTCAGTGTCTTTCTCATAAGGCGGCTCAGCGTTTCTGCCTGTACACTGCCGCCCGCGTCTACGATCTTGTATACTTCCCTCTGGTATGCGGCTTCCAGCAGATGTGTCACAAAATTGTGGTAATAGGTATGTCCGATCATGGAACTGAGGACCCAGCGGCGGAAGCGCTTGTCCGGGTTTGTTTTCAGCAGGTAATGGGCCATGAGCAGCTCGTTCATGGTGGACGGCGCTTCCACGAAATAAGTGGAGACTTCCGTGTCGAAGAGGGACTGTTTTCCGTTGCACTCCTTAAAGTGGCCGGCGTGGCCAAGCTCGTGGGCGAGAGTGAAGACATCCGCCATCCTGTCGTTCCAGTTGAGAAGGATGAAAGAGTGTGTCCCATAAGGGCTGGCGCAGAAGCCTCCGGTGGATTTGCCCTGGTTTTTGGCAAAATCGATCCAGCGGCCCCGGTAAGCCTCCTCCACCATCTCCCGGTAGTCGGCGCCGAGGACGGAAAGGCCCTCCTCGATGTAACGCTTGGATTCTTCGATGGTGACTTTCGGGTCATATTCCGGATCCAGGGGAAGCTTCAGATCGGCGAAGGTCATGGTGTCCAGGCCGTGTACCTTTTTCAAAAGCCGGGCATACTTCCGCATGTGGGGGGCGAGATGGGTCAGGATCAGGTCGATCTGACGATGGTACAGGGAGATATCCACCTTCTGGTCAAAGAGCAGGCTGTCAAAGACGGAGGGGAAGCCCCGCAGGTCGGCTATTATTTTTTCGGTCTGTACCTGGGCCTGGTAGGCCGCCGCGGTGACGTTGGCGTATTCCCCCAGTTTTTTGGAAAAAGCCTCAAAAGCGGTCCGGCGGACTTCCGTGCGGGCATCGTACTCATAGTCGTCCTCAAACAGGGAATACCCCAGGGGATATTCCTTCCCCTCAGCCGTGAAGGAGGGGAAGCGCATGTCCGCCAGTTTGGCCATGTTGTAGATCTGGTAGGGGGAGTCGAAGGCGGGGGAAAGGGCGGAGAGGACCCGTTCCGTCTCCGGGGAGAGGCGGTGGGGCTTCTGGCGCAGCAGGTCCTCCAGGTAGAGCCGGTTTTCCGCGGCGCAGCCGATGGCGGCTCGCAGCACTGCCTCGTCCTGGGCCAGTATTTCGCTGTCTATGAAGCTCAGCCGGCTGGAAAGTTCCGTGAGCTGCAGCTGGATGCGGTCGTTGCGTTCCAGGTTGCCGGAATCATTGTAATCGACTTCCATGGACAGGCTGTTGTAGCTTATCACGAGCCTGGCGATCCGGGAGAACTCACGGTATTCATCCAGGCAGGCGTTGATCTGCAGGGGAGAGTTGAGTTTTCCCCGGTAGCGTCCTTCCATCTGCAGGCACATGGTCTTCAGTTTTTCCACGTCTTCCAGCATACGGTCTTCGGTGGCGTAAATGGCGGTCAGGTCCCAGGTAAGCTCCTCCGGGACTTCTTTTCTCGTAACAGGTTTCATTTTTTCCTCCATTTCCGGGCGGCTATCCGCCCATAGCGGGTCTGCGCAGGAAATATTTGTAACAGTTCCGCCCGGCGCCATTCGCGAAGCCGCGCTTACGCGCTTTCCGGCGCTGTGGGCCTGCCTTTGCTCATGAAAGGGCGTTCGCTCGGCGGCCATATTCAGGGGGAACAGTTCCGCCCGCGCCATTCGCAAAGCCGCGCTTACGCGCTTTCCGGCGCTGTGGGCCTGCCTTTGCTCATAAAAAGGCGTTCCCTCGGTTGCCGTATCCAGAGTAAAATTCGTGCGGGCACGATTTCCCTCTGGACACGTCAACCGGCGGAACTGGTACAAATATTTTATGTGTCTGCCTTATTTTACCACAGGGAGCGGGTCAAGACAATGCGGAGAAGAGGATATGGATATGGCTGTGCGCCTGCCTTTGCTCAAAAAAGCGCTCCCTCAGCCGCCAGACATGACGGAAAATTCGTGCGGGCACGATTTTCCGTCATGTCTGGCGGCTGGCTGAACTGAACTGTAAAATAAAAATTAATTTACAAGCCTTTATTGACTTTTAACGGCAGGTTTGAGATAATGACTACAATGTTAAAAATTGTAAGTTTTGCGTTCAGTAGGACTTGTCAAGCGGTTATTTAACAAAAAAAACAGGAAAAGAGGTAAATGCGAAATGGCAGAAATCAATTTAAGCAAGTACGGCATCACCGGCACTACCGAGATCGTACACAATCCTTCTTTTGAGATGTTGTTCGAGGAGGAGACGAAGCCCGGTCTGGAAGGATATGAGAAGGGTCAGGTCAGCGAGCTTGGCGCCGTGAACGTGATGACCGGCATTTATACCGGCCGTTCTCCTAAAGATAAGTACATCGTGATGGACCAGAACTCCAAGGACACGGTATGGTGGACTTCCGACGAGTACAAGAACGACAACCATCCTATGACCGAGGACACCTGGAAAGTGGTGAAGAAGCTTGCGCAGGAGGAGCTGTCCAACAAGCGGCTGTTTGTGGTTGACGCTTTCTGCGGCGCGAACAAGGATACCCGCATGGCGGTGCGCTTCATCGTCGAGGTGGCATGGCAGGCTCATTTTATCAAGAATATGTTCATCCAGCCCTCCGAGGAAGAGCTGAAGGATTTCACCCCCGATTTCGTGGTTTACAACGCTTCCAAGGCAAAGGTGGAGAACTTTAAGGAGCTTGGCCTCAATTCCGAGACCTGTGTGGCTTTCAACATCACCAGCCGCGAGCAGGTGATCATCAACACCTGGTACGGCGGAGAGATGAAGAAGGGCATGTTCTCCATGATGAACTACTATCTGCCCCTGAAGGGGATCGCTTCCATGCACTGCTCCGCGAACACCGACATGAAGGGCGAGAATACCGCTATTTTCTTCGGCCTGTCCGGAACCGGCAAGACCACCCTTTCCACCGACCCTAAGCGTCTGCTGATCGGCGATGACGAGCACGGCTGGGACGACAACGGTGTGTTCAACTTTGAGGGCGGCTGCTATGCGAAGGTCATCAACCTGGATAAGGATTCCGAGCCCGACATCTACAACGCCATCAAGCGCAACGCGCTTTTGGAGAACGTGACGCTGGATGAGAACGGCAAGATCGACTTTAACGACAAGAGCGTGACCGAGAATACCCGCGTGTCTTATCCCATCGACCATATCGAGAAGATCGTGCGGCCCGTTTCCGCGGCTCCCGCTGCAAAGAACGTGATCTTCCTGTCGGCGGATGCGTTTGGCGTTCTGCCTCCCGTGTCTGTCCTGACGCCCGAGCAGACCCAGTATTATTTCCTCTCCGGCTTTACCGCTAAGCTGGCGGGAACCGAGCGCGGCATCACGGAGCCTACGCCCACCTTCTCGGCTTGCTTCGGCCAGGCGTTCCTGGAGCTGCATCCCACAAAGTATGCGGAGGAGCTGGTAAAGAAGATGGAGAAGAACGGCGCGAAGGCTTATCTGGTGAACACCGGATGGAACGGCACCGGAAAGCGTATCTCCATCAAGGATACCCGCGGGATCATCGATGCCATCTTAAACGGCGATATCGAGAAGGCTTCCACCAAGAAGATCCCTTACTTCAACTTTGAGGTACCCACCGAGCTTCCCGGAGTGGACACCAATATCCTGGATCCCCGGAATACCTATGCGGACGCTTCCCAGTGGGAGGAGAAAGCTAAGGATCTGGCACAGCGGTTCGTGAAGAACTTTGCAAAATACGAGGGCAACGACGCCGGAAAGGCTCTGGTCGCGGCAGGTCCTCAGATCTAAAGTGCATAGACGACAGATTAAGATCGGGTGCGACTTTCGCCGCGCCCGATTTTTTCGCAGTTCCAAAAGCCGGCGTCCGCCCCTCGGAAAGAGGCCGCCCGCATATCAGCGCTTAACGGGTGGGTGCGTCGGCCATTGATACCGGGATGCCAAATATTAAATTTTCTATAACACAAAATGTTCAGTATCGAAACCATTTTCATAACGTTTTGTGCCTGAGCGAAGCGAAAGGAATGGATATATACATGAAAAAACAGGCGTTCAATCCTTATCTGCCTTCCTGGGAGTATATTCCGGACGGGGAGCCCTATGTGTTCGGAGACAGGGTCTATATCTACGGTTCCCACGATCTCTACAATGGCCATGTGTTCTGCCTGGGCGATTATGTCTGCTGGTCTGCGCCGGTGGATGACCTTGGGAACTGGCGGTATGAGGGCGTGATCTATCCGAAGACGTCGGATCCTTTGAACCGGGAGGGGAAAATGTGTCTGTATGCGCCGGATGTGACGGTTGGGCCGGACGGCAGATACTATCTTTATTATGTGCTGGACCACGCGTCCGTGGTGTCAGTGGCGGTCTGCGGCGAGCCCGCCGGGGCCTATGAGTTTTACGGCTATGTCCACTATGAGGACGGGACCCGCCTGGGGGAGAGGCCGGGAGACCAGCCCCAGTTTGACCCCGGCGTGCTGACGGAAGGGGAAAAGACTTATCTGTACACAGGATTCTGCGGCAGGGGAGACCGTTCCCGAAAGGGAGCCATGGCGACCGTGCTGAAGGAGGATATGCTGACTATCTCGGAGGAGCCGGTCCTGGTTGTGCCCGGATGCGAGTACAGCGAGGGGACGGATTTCGCGGAACACCCCTTCTTTGAGGCGTCTTCCATACGGAAGATCGGGGATACCTATTATTTTGTGTATTCTTCTTCCGTGATGCACGAGCTCTGTTATGGGGTGAGCCAATATCCCACCCGCGGCTTTTCCTATGGAGGGGTCCTTGTCAGCAACTGCGACCTGCATATCGACACATACAAGCCGGCCTCCCAGCCCATGGCTTACGGGGCCAACAACCACGGCAGCATCGTGCAGATCAAAGGACAGTGGTATGTGTTTTACCACCGGCACACAAACAATTCCTGGTACAGCCGGCAGGGATGCGCGGAGCCTATCAAGGTGCTGCCCGACGGCAGGATCCCGCAGGCGGAACTGACTTCCTGCGGGCTGAACGGAGGCCCCCTGGCCGGGAAAGGGGTCTATCCCGCTTACATAGCCTGCAACCTGTTCTGTGAGGAAAAGGCGGCCTATGTGGGAGACAGCCGTTTCCCCAAGGTCATGCAGGACGGCAGGGACGGGGATGAGGAACCGGGGTACATTGGAAATATTCAGGATACGGCGACCGCGGGATTCAAGTATTTTGACCTGAAGGGCGTGAAGGAGATCCGCATAAAGGTAAGGGGCTACGCGGACGGCGTGTTTGAGGTAAAGACGGCATGGGACGGGGAGCCCCTGGCAGAGATCCGGGTACAGTATACCAATGTGTGGGAGGAATATTCCGCACCTGTTTCGTTCCCGGAGGGCGTCTGCGCTATCTACCTCACCTACCGGGGCGGCGGCAACGCAAGCCTGCTGTCCTTTGAGCTGGCGTAGGCCGGGCCGGCGTTTGGAAGGCGGGCGGCCCTTTAGGCAGGTTTTATCGGAGAAAGGGGGAAGAACATGGCAGTTGGAACAATGGAATTTTATTCGCAGTGTCTGAGGCGGAATGTGGCTTTTCGGGTGATCGTGCCCAATGAGGGCGATCCGGAAAACGGGGAGCCCATGAAAACGCTCATGCTGCTGCACGGGTATAACGGGGGCTGCTCCGACTGGATCTGGAACAGTAATGTGGTGGATCTGGCCCAGGCGCATCATATGTGCGTGGTCATGCCTGCGGGGGAGAACAGTTTTTACCTGGACGGGGAGGCCACCGGGCGGCAGTATGGCACCTATGTGGGGGAAGAGCTTCTGCAGTATGCAAGGAAGACCTTCCGGTTATCCCGGAAGAGAGAGGACACCTATGTGGCCGGGTTCTCCATGGGAGGTTTCGGCGCCATCCACACCGCATGTCAGTTCCCGGAAAATTATGGGGGCGCGGCGGCCCTGTCCTCGGCGCTGCTGGTAGAGGGGCTGTCCTCCATGAAGCCGGGGGAGGACAACGGGATCGCCAATTACGCGTACTATGAGCTGATGTTTGGAGACCTGAAAACGGCAAAGGACAGCGATGCCAACCCGGAAAAGCTTCTGCGGGACCTGGCGGCGGCAGGAAAGAAGCTGCCAAAATTTTATGTGGCCTGCGGGGAGCAGGATTTTCTCATCCGAGCCAACCGGCAGTTTAAAAAATTCCTGGTAGAACAGGAGATAGAGCACTGCTATGTGGAGGGGCCGGGAGAGCATAATTTTGAGTATTGGAACCGGCATATCTGGCCCGGGGTGGAATGGCTTATCCAAAACTGTGCGGACAGCGAGGGCTGAATTGTCACCCTGTCACATTTTTTTGCAAAACCGGAATTTTACTGTTGTATTCCTGCCGGACATTGGCTATAATAAAAATAACCTGAAATGTGCGATAACTCCTGTTCGTTTTTGAACCTACATTTACTTTAAACGGGATTCCTATATCGCCAGGCGGCTGTCAAGCCCTCACTCGCGCCCTGTGCGCGGAGGATTGGAAGGGAAGGCAAAAATCTGGCTGCGGTGACCCACCTAGCATTGCTAGGAGTCAAAAAACAGGGGGCGGCATTTCGGGGATATAGACAGAAGAAAAGAGCAGTCCCATGGGGGCTGCTCTTTTGTGGATATGGCGGGCTTATTCCGGGTGGGGAAAGATCCCCCGCCCCATTCATAGTATGGAGGATGCGGATATTGAAAGACAGGTGGAATCTCAACAAATCACAGAGGATGCAGCTGAAAGCGTTTATCTGCCTGTTGGGCCTGTTATTGCTGGTATTTCTCTTCCTCGGGAAATTTGTGGCGTTCCTTGTGCACCGTGGGGATGGCGGGGAACAGCCGCCGGTTCCGGAACAGACCGCCGAACCGCATGAGCCGGTGGTGCGGCAGCTTGTGAATGTGTGGATCCTGGAGGCGGACCAGGAGGGCATCCTGCTCTTCCGGGAAGGGGAGAGGGAGCGCTATGCTTATGGAACCGTTGAAGCCGGGAAGGGGGAGCTCCCGGTTGCGGAGGCGCTGCGGGAACAGCTTGCGGACGTGGAACTCACCGACGGAAGGGTCACGGAGGTGACGCCTAAGACAGAGAAGATAAGCGGCAGGATCCTCGGGGCGGACGGGGAAAGCCTGGAGGTAGAGGGGTATGGCAGGCTTCCTTTGGCGGAGGGCTGCAGGGGATACCGCCTGTACGGAAGCCTTGCCATGTGCGGGCCGGAGGATCTGTTTTTCGGTTACAACTGCGCGGATCTGTGCCTGGAGGACGGAAAGATCTGCGGGATCCTCCTGGCCAGGGAACCGGATATGGAATACATAAGGGTCTTGCTCCGAACCGCCGATTACGGAGGGATCTACCATGACCGCCTGGTGATCACTTCGGAGGATGGATTCACTGTGACATACGGGCCCTATGACGGGCTGGACACGGAAGTATATCAGGCGGGCGAGGAAGTGGCCATAGACAGGGAGAGCGAATGGTTCCGGGGGGAAAGGATCGTAGTCGCGCCCGACGCGCTGACGGGGAAAATAAAATTGCGCAACGTGGCCCGCAGCCAGGGGGAGCCTTCCTATCGGGGCGAGATAGAACTGCTTTTAACGGACCAGGGGATCGTGGCGATCAACCAGGTGGCGCTGGAAGAGTATCTTTACAGCGTGGTGCCCAGCGAGATGCCCGCCGGCTATCCCGCGGAGGCGCTGAAGGCCCAGGCCATTTGTGCCAGGACCTATGCCTATTCCCATATGCAACATGCGGGGTATCCGCAGTATGGCGCCCATGTGGATGACAGCACCACATACCAGGTGTACAACAATATCCCGGAGCAGGAGAGCACGACCACGGCGGTGAGGGAGACCTACGGCCAGCTCCTGTATACGGCCCAGGGGGAGACGGCATCCACATATTATTATTCCACCTCCTGCGGCGTTGGCAGCGACGCGACCGTCTGGAAGACGGAGCAGCCGCCGGACCTGCCCTATCTGAAAGCCAGGAGCCTAAGCCTTGCGGCCATGACGGCCCAGACGGCGGCAATAGCGGAAGGGCGGGAACTGCCGGAGGATGATATCGGGGAAAGGCTGAGGGAAGAATCCGCTTTCGCGGAATTTATCACCTCCGTGAACCGGGATGATTTTGAGGCGCAGGAGCCCTGGTACCGCTGGACATACCGGGTGGAGAAGCTGGACCCGGGCCGCCTGGCGGAGGCGCTGCAGGCCAGGTATCAGGCCAACAGCCGCCTTGTCCTCACCCTGAAAGACGGAGAGTATGAGAGCCGGGAGATCGGCGATATCGGCGACATCCATGAGATCTGCGTGGCGGGGCGGGGTCCCGGCGGTGTGGCGGAGGAGCTGGTGATAGAAGCGGAAAAAGGCACCTACAAGGTGATCTCCGAGCACAATATCCGCTATGTGCTGAACAATGGCGAAAGCCCCGTGGTCCGGCAGGATGGCAGCAGGGTCTCAAGCCCTTCGCTGCTGCCCAGCGGTTTTTTTGTGATAGAGACTGGTAAAAAGAACGGAAATGTGGTAGCATATAGCCTGACCGGAGGGGGCTATGGCCACGGCGTGGGCATGAGCCAGAACGGCGCGGCCCGGATGGCTGACAGCGGCTTTGACGCTGGCGAGATCCTGGAGTTCTTTTTCCAGGGCTGTCGGGTGGCGGGCCTGTATGAGGAGTGAAGATATGATTCGGAAATTATATTTTAGTATAACGGGTTTTTCCGCGCAGATGAGGAAACTGAATGTCACCGCCTATGCGGCCAGCATCGCCTTTTTCTTTTTTCTCTCGGTGGTGCCGATGCTGATCCTGATCTGTACCATTATCCCGTATACCCCTCTGACGGAGGAAAACCTTGTGACCGCTGTCACGGATCTGACGCCGGAACTTGTGGACCCGCTGGCGGAGAGCCTGATAAGCGAGGTCTACAACCGCTCCGCCGGTATCCTGTCTATTGCGGCGGTGGCCACCGTGTGGTCGGCGGCGAAGGGCGTGATGGCGCTGATGCAGGGGCTGAATGTGATAAACGGGGTGGAAGATACCCGGAATTACTTTGTGATCCGGGCTATCGCCTGTTTTTATACGCTGGTCATGCTGGTGGTGGTGATCCTGTCCCTGTTCATCATGGTATTTGGCAATCAGCTTGTGGCGCTGGCGCTGCACCGGATCCCACACCTGGAGACGGTGGTTTCCTTTGCCATGAATTTCCGGTTTATTCTGGTGTGGGCTATCCTGACGCTGCTGTTTGCGGCTATTTACGCCTACGTGCCGGACCTGAAGCTGAAATTCAGGGATCAGATACCGGGAGCCGTGTTTTCCGCCGTGGCGTGGAGCATATTTTCCTGGGGCTTCTCTATCTATGTGACCTACGGAAATTCCTACGGCATCTACGGGAGCCTTTCCATCATCATCATCGTCCTGCTGTGGATGTATTTCTGTATGTATATCACGCTGATCGGCGCGGGGCTGAACCGTTATGAAAAAACGGTTTTTCCCTCTTGACTTTTCCGGCGTGAGTCAGTAATATAGAAAATTAGTAAGAAACAAAGGCATAGATGGTGTACAGTAGGGATCCGTTTCCCGTCAGAGAGAGGAGGCCGTTGGCTGAGAGCCCCTCAGGTACAGACGGATCTCCGAATTTCCCACCGGAGCTGCCTCCGTGAATTGTCCGCAAGGGGCTGTATTAGCGGAGGACGCGGGCGCTCGTTACGCGCGAACAGAGAGCCTGCCGCCAGACGTGGCGACAGGAAACAGGGTGGTACCGCGGAGCTGATCCGTCCCTTGTAGCCGTTTGGCTGCAGGGGATTTTTTGATTCCGCGGGATCTTTGATTTCATCACGCTGGGATTTTATCACGCAGGAAAGGAAAGGGATATGAAAGCAAAATTAGACCAGATCAGACAACAGGTGCAGGAGCAGATCGAAAGCTGTGAATCCACAGAAAAGCTGAATGAGATAAGGGTGGGTATCCTGGGAAAGAAGGGGCAGCTCACGGAATTGCTGAAGTCCATGAAGGACTATGCGCCGGAAGAGAGACCGAAGGTCGGCCAGATGGTCAACGAGGCCAGGGCCGAGATCGAAAAGCTTTTGGAAGAGCAGAAGCTCAGGATGGAACATGCCATCCGTGAGGCAAAGATGAAGTCCGAGGTCATTGACGTGACCCTGCCGGCCTCCAAGAGCGAGCTTGGCCACAGGCACCCCAACACCATCGCCCTGGAGGAGGTGGAGAGGATCTTCATCGGCATGGGCTATGAAGTGGTGGAGGGCCCCGAGGTGGAGAAGGACTACTATAATTTTGAGGCGCTGAACATTCCGGCGGACCATCCGGCGAAGGACGAGCAGGATACCTTCTACGTGACCGGCGACATCCTCCTGCGCACCCAGACTTCCGGCGTACAGGTCCACGAGATGGAGAAGGGAAAGCTTCCCATCCGCATGATCGCTCCCGGAAGGGTGTTCCGCTCCGACGAGGTGGACGCCACGCATTCTCCCTGTTTCCACCAGATCGAGGGCCTCGTCATCGACAAAAATATTACCTTTGCCGATCTGAAAGGAACTCTGGCGGAGTTTGCCAAGGAACTTTTCGGCGAGAATACCAAAGTCAAGTTCCGCCCCCACCATTTCCCCTTCACGGAGCCCAGCGCCGAGATGGACGTGACCTGTTTCAAGTGCGGCGGCAGCGGCTGCCGTTTCTGCAAGGGCAGCGGGTGGATCGAGATCCTGGGCTGCGGCATGGTCCATCCCCATGTGCTGGAGATGAGCGGCGTTGACCCGGAGAAATATACCGGCTTTGCTTTTGGCGTTGGCCTGGAACGAATCGCTCTTTTAAAGTACGAGATCGACGATATGCGTCTTCTCTATGAGAATGACATCCGCTTCCTGAGACAGTTTTAACGTCCGCGGGGCGCCGCTCCTTTTTTCAAAAAAATCATCAGAAAGGAACCATATATACCATGAATACAGCATTATCCTGGATCAAAGCATATGTTCCTGACCTGGACTGCACGGATCAGGAATACTGTGACGCCATGACGCTCTCCGGCACAAAGGTAGAGGGCTATGTGCGCAGAGACAAGAACCTGGAAAAGATCCTTGTAGGACGGATCGAATCCATTGAGCCTCACCCCGACGCGGATAAGCTCATTGTCTGTCAGGTGGACACGGGCTCGGAGACCATTCAGATCGTCACCGGAGCCCACAACGTGAAGGTGGGCGATAAGGTGCCCGTCGTCCTGGACGGGGGCAGGGTCGCGGGAGGCCATGACGGCGGGCCGCTGCCGGAGGAAGGAATCCCCATCAAGGCCGGAAAGCTGCGCGGAGTTCCCTCCAACGGCATGATGTGCTCCATTGAGGAGCTGGGGTCCGACCGGAATATGTATCCGGAAGCTCCCGAGGACGGGATCTATATCTTCCCAGCGGACACGGCTGTGGGCGCGGACGCGGTGGAAGTCCTGGGGCTCCATGACACCGTCTTCGAGTACGAGATCACCAGCAACCGGGTAGACTGCTACAGTGTGCTGGGGATTGCGCGGGAGGCGGCGGCCACGTTCCGGAAACCCTTTGTTCCTCCCGTTGTGAAGCAGACCGGGAACCATGAGGATGTCCGGGATTATGTGTCCGTGGAGGTGAAGGACCCGGACCTCTGCCCCAGGTACCTGGCCAGGGTCTGCAGGAATATCAGGATCGCGCCCTCGCCGGAGTGGATGCAGAGGAGGCTGGCGGCCAGCGGCATCCGCCCCATCAACAATCTGGTGGACATCACCAACTATGTGATGGAGGAATTTGGCCAGCCCATGCATGCCTTTGACTTAGACACGGTGGCGGGGAAAAAGATCATCGTGCGCCGGGCCAAGGACGGGGATACCTTCCAGACCCTGGACGGGCAGATCCGGACTCTGGACAGCCAGGTGCTGATGATCTGCGACGCGGAGAAGGAGATCGGCATCGCCGGCATCATGGGGGGAGAAAACTCCAAGATCACCGAGGATGTGCACACAGTGCTTTTCGAGGCGGCTATTTTCAACGGCCCCAACATCAGAAAATCCGCCAAGAGGATCGGGCTGCGCACGGACGCTTCGGGAAAGTTTGAGAAGGGCCTGGAGGCGCACAATGCGGAAGACGCCATCAACCGGGCATGTCAGCTTATCGAGGAGCTTGGCTGCGGGGAAGTGGTGGGCGGCATGATCGATGTGGCCGCGCCCATGCCGGAGAAAAAAGTGCTTCCCTTCCGGCCGGACAGCTACAACAGGCTTCTGGGTACCTCCGTGGACAGGGAGGAAATGCTGGAAATGCTCGGGCGCCTGGAGATCGGGCACACGGTGGACGCGGAGGGGGAGGAAACCCTTGTGATCCCCTATTTCCGCCAAGACCTGAATTGCGACGCGGATATTGCGGAGGAGGTGGCAAGGTTCTATGGCTATGACAGGATCCCCACTTCCCTGCCCCAGGGCGAGGCCACCACGGGCAAGCTCTCCTACAAGCTGCGGATCGAGCAGAAGGCGAGAGATATTGCGGAATACTGCGGATTCTCCCAGGGGATGACTTATTCCTTTGAGAGCCCCAGGGTCTTTGACCGGCTGCTGCTGCCAAAGGAGGATGAACTGAGGAAGGCGGTCACGATCTCCAACCCCCTGGGCGAAGACTTTTCCATCATGAGGACGCTGTCCCTGAACGGGATGCTTACCAGCCTTTCGGTGAACTATAACCGCAGGAATAAGAATGTAAAGCTGTATGAGCTGGCCACCGTATATCTGCCAAAGGCCCTGCCCCTGACAGAACTGCCCCAGGAAAGGGTACAGTTTACCCTTGGTTTTTACGGGGAGGGGGATTTCTTCCACATGAAAGGGGTGTTGGAGGAATTTTTCACCGCGGTTGGAATGAAGAAAAGGCCGGAGTACGATCCGGAGGCCGGAAAGCCGTTCCTGCATCCCGGCCGTCAGGCGCTGGTCAGGTACGAGGGCGTGACGCTGGGGTACCTGGGGGAAGTGCACCCGGAGGTGCTGGACAACTATGAGATCGGGGAGAAGGCTTATATCGCCGTGCTGGATATGCCGAACGTGGAAGGCTTTACCTCCTTCGACCGGAAGTATGAGGGGATCGCAAGGTTCCCGGCTGTCAGCAGGGACATCAGCATGGTGGTGCCGAAGAACATTCCGGCGGGCCAGATCGAGCAGACGATCCGCCAGAGGGGCGGAAAGCTTTTGGAGTCCTGCCAGCTTTTCGATATCTATGAGGGGGTACAGATCAAGCCGGGCTTTAAGTCCATGGCCTATTCCATCACTTTCCGTGCCAAGGACCGCACTTTGGAGGAAAGCGATGTGAGCGCGGCCATGAAGAAGATATTGAACGGCCTGGAGCAGCTTGGCATTGAATTGAGGCAGTGAGACGATAAGTTGGCGGCTTGTTGAACAGAATACGCGCTTAGGGCGCACAGAGAGGTGTAGGATATGAGCATTTGGGACAAATATGACACAAAACAGCTGAAGGAATTGGAAAAACTGAACCGGGAGTACAGGGAGTTCCTGGACAATGGAAAGACGGAGCGGGAGTGCATCGACACCATTGTCAATACCATTGAGGACGCCGGATACCGGGAGATGGAGAGCCTGATCCGGGAGGGCGGCTCCTTAAAGAAGGGAGACAAGGTGTACAGCGTCTGGATGAATAAATCCATCGCCATGTTCCGGATCGGCGAGCATCCGTTGAAGGAGGGGATGAACATCCTGGGGGCCCATATTGACAGCCCCAGGCTCGATGTGAAGCAGAAGCCCCTTTACGCGGACGCGGACGGAAGCTTTTCCTACCTTGACACCCATTATTACGGCGGCGTGAAGAAATATCAGTGGGTGGCGCTGCCCTTGGCGATCCACGGGGTGGTGGTGAAAAAGGACGGCACGACCGTGGAACTGAACGTAGGGGATAACGAGGACGATCCCGTATTCTTTGTGTCGGACCTGCTTGTCCACCTGGCGGGAGAGCAGATGGAGAAAAAGGCGGCCAAGGTGATCGAGGGCGAGGCACTGGACCTGATCATCGGGAACAAGCCGCTGGTGATCCGGAAAGATGGGGAGAAGGAAAAAGCGGAGGACGATGAGGAAGAGAAGGACTGGGACAAGCCCATGGATGTGGACCGCGCCAGAAGGCTGATGAAGGCCGGCGCCCTGGACATATTGAAACAGACTTATGACATCGACGAGGAGGACTTCATCTCCGCCGAGCTGGAGATCGTGCCCGCCGGGAAGGCAAGGGAGGCCGGGTTTGACCGCAGTATGACGCTGGCTTACGGCCAGGATGACAGGGTGTGCGCCTTTGCCTCTGTGCGGGCCATGCTGGACGTGAAGGACACGGAGCGCACCGTCTGCTGTATCCTGGCGGACAAGGAGGAGATCGGTTCCGTTGGCGCCACGGGAATGCATTCCCGCTTCTTTGAGAACACGGTGGCGGAGCTGATGGAGCTCACTGGGGAATACAGCGAGCTGGATCTGCGCAGATGCCTGGCGCACAGCTGTATGCTCTCTTCCGATGTAAATGCCGGGTTCGATCCCTCCTATGCGTCCTGTTTTGAGAAGAAGAACGCCTCCTTCCTGGGAAGGGGGATGGTCTTCAACAAGTTTACCGGCTCCCGGGGAAAGAGCGGCTCCAATGACGCCAACGCCGAATATCTCGCCCACCTCCGCCGGATCCTGGACGAGAGGAAGATATCCTACCAGACTGCGGAGCTTGGGAAGGTGGACGCGGGAGGAGGCGGCACCATCGCCTATATCCTGGCTCAGTATGGGATGAACGTTATCGACAGCGGCGTAGCGGTGCTGAACATGCATGCCCCCTGGGAAGCCACCAGCAAGGCGGATGTATATGAGGCTTACAGAGGTTACATGGCATTTGTGGAAGGGGCAGCGATGTAATGCTGAAAAGATCGGATTTTTATTTTGAACTGCCGAAGGAACTGATCGCGCAGGATCCGCTGGAGGATCGTTCCGCCTCCCGGCTGCTGGTGCTGGACCGGGAGACGGGGGCGGTGTCGCATCATGTGTTTCGGGAGGTGGAAGATTTCCTGAATCCCGGCGATTGCCTGGTGCTGAACGATACAAAGGTGATCCCCGCACGGCTTCTGGGGGAGAAGGAGGGAACCGGGGGGCATGTGGAGGTACTTCTCTTAAAGCGCCGACAGGGCGATGTGTGGGAGACGCTTGTAAAGCCCGGGAAAAAATGCCGCCCGGGCGCCCGCCTTTCCTTTGGGGGCGGGCTGCTGAAAGCGGAAGTGCTGGAGACAGTGGAAGAGGGAAACCGCCTGGTGCGGTTTGCGTATGACGGGATTTTTGAAGAAATCCTGGATCGGCTGGGGGAGATGCCCCTGCCGCCTTATATCACCCACAGGCTTCAGGACAAAAGCCGTTACCAGACGGTCTATGCCAAATATGACGGGTCGGCGGCGGCGCCTACGGCGGGGCTTCATTTTACGGAGGAGCTGTTAAACCGCATCCGGGCGAAGGGCGTGAAGGTGGTCTTTGTGACTCTCCACGTAGGGCTGGGCACGTTCCGGCCTGTGAAGGAAGAAAATGTGACGGACCATCACATGCACTCGGAAGCTTTTCAGGTGTCGCCTGAGGCCGCGGAGCAGATCAACCGGACGAAAGCGGAGGGAGGAAGGGTAGTCTGTGTGGGCACCACCGCCTGCCGGACGGTGGAGAGCGCTGCCGACGGGGAGGGAAAGGTCCAGCCCTGCAGCGGGAACACGGAGATCTTTATTTATCCTGGTTATCGGTTCAAGGTGCTGGACGCCCTGATCACCAATTTCCATCTGCCGGAGTCCACGCTGGTGATGCTGGTCTCCGCCCTGGCAGGGAGAGAGCATGTGCTGAACGCTTATGAGGAGGCCGTGCGGGAGAGGTACCGTTTTTTCAGCTTTGGGGATGCGATGCTTATCGTTTAACACCGAAATCGTACATTTGTAAACATAAAACGAAAGAGCCGGGCCGGCGGCCTGCCGGAACGGCCCAGGAAAGGAAACCGTGTGGGAAAAAGCGGCGGATGAAGAGAGAACGCACAAGACAGCAGGAGGAGAAAAGGAAAAAGCTTATGGCAACTGTGCCGGCAGTGATATTGCTGCTGGCACTTTACCGTGTGATCTTTGGTTTTTCCGCTCAGGACGGGGAACAGTCCGGCTCCCTGAGTATACGTATTTCCCAGGAGGCGGTGGAATTTTTCAACCTTCTGGCCGGGAGAAAATGGAGCGTGTCGTTTCGGGAGGATCTGGCGGCGTATTTCGAGCATCCCATCCGCAAGCTGGCCCATTTCGGAGAATATGCCTGTATGGGGGTGCTGGTATATCTGGTCCTGGCGCCCTGGATGGAACGGGGAAAGAAGCTGTACCTGGCAGCGGTGGCATGGGTGTTCTTGTCCGCGGCATGCGACGAGATCCACCAGCTCTTTGTGCCCGGACGGTGGGGAAGCCCGGCGGATGTGCTGCTTGACACCTGCGGAGGGGCCTTTGGGCTGCTTGTCTGTGTCCTGCTTTCCCGCCTGAGGGAGAGGCGCCGGGGCGGGAAGGGAAAGGGAGGATGAACATATGCCGGGGGTGGCCGAGAGGCCCGGCGGCTTAAAGGCTCAAAGGTTCAAAGACCCAAAGATCCAAAGGTCCAAGGACTCAAAGACTTAAAGAATCAAAAGTCCAAAGGCTTAAAGGTTCAAAGGCTCAAAGATTCAAAGGCTTAAAGGATCAAAAGCCCAAAAGCCCAAAAGTCCAAAGGCTCAAAGGCTCAAAGGCGGGAATGTACTATGTAGCCCGCGTCCTCCAACAGCTTTCTTCCCTCTGCCATGGAGAGCTCCTGATAAAATTCCACCCGCAGCACACCGTCCTCCGACTCCCGGTTGTGGGAGATGGCGATATTTTTGATGCTCAGGTCCCGCTCCGCCAGCAGGGCGACAATGTGGGCCAGGGAACCGGCCCGGTCCGCGATGTCCACATGGATGCTGTAGGAGCGCTTGATAGGGCCGCTGGAACTGTCGGCAAAGGATTCCCGGTAGGCCCTGGCGTCCTCGAAAAAGCGGTACAGGGCCTCCCCGTCCTGCCTGTCAAGGGTCTCCTGAAAGGCTTTCAGGGCCCGGATGTAGCGGGAGAGGAGATCGGAAATGTTTTTCCCGTTGGTCAGGCAGATCTGCTGCCACATGACGGGGGAGGAGGAGGCGATCCTGGTAATGTCCTTGAAGCCCCCGGCGGCGACCATGCGCATAATGCCCTCCTCGGAATCGCTTTCCCGGATCAGGTTCACAAGGGAGGCCGCCACCACATGGGGCAGATGGCTGATGGCGCCGGTCACATAGTCGTGCAGCCGGGGCTCAAGCACCAGGGGGATAGCGCCCATGCCCTCCACCAGACGGCGGAAAGCCTCCACACGCCCGGCGGGAACGGAGGATGCGGGGGTCAGGATGTAATAGGCGTTTTCCAGAAGGGATGCCTTGGAATTGGCATAGCCGATGCGCTCGCTTCCCGCCATTGGGTGTCCCCCGATAAAGCGGTCTTCCAGCCCGGCGGCGGCTACGGCCTCATGGATGGCGGATTTTACGCTGCCCACATCGGTCAGGAGGCAGTCTCCGGAAAGGATCTCTTTCACCGCCCTAAGGTTTTCGTCGTTTTTCTGTACGGGGGCGCAGAGAAAGAGATAGCTGCAGCCGGAAAAGCTTTCCCCGATGCCGTCGGGCGCCCGGTCCACAACGCCTTCCCTCAGGGCTAACGCCAGGGAATCCCTGTTCACATCATATGCGATGATCTCCACATCCGGCACAGACGCCCTCAGCGCTTTTGCGATGGAGCCGCCGATCAGGCCAAGGCCGATGAATCCGCATGTCAGCTTTGCCATATCCGTATACCTCTCAAGTTTGATTTCCGCGGGCGGTGGGCCCGCCTTTTTTTGCCCTCCGCCTCCGGGCGGAATGGGGCGTCCGTTTCCCTTACTATATCACTTGAAAGCGCGAGAAGCAAGACAAAAGGCGGAAACGGCGGCCCGCGCCATTCGCCCCGCGCCATTCGCAAAGCCGCGCTGCCGCGCTTTCCGGCGCAGTGCGCCTACCTTTGCTCAAAAAAAAGCGCTCCCTCAGCCGCCAGACATGATGGAAAATTCGTGCGAGCACGATTTTCCATCAAATCAGGCGGCTGGCTGAACTGTTGCTTTATACCTCGTTTATTTTGTGAGAAATCTCTTGTAAAAATAAGGATTGTTTAGTAAAATATCCTTATGGGAATGGGAAGATCCGCAGTACGGATGTGCAATATTTCCAAAAAATCATTCATTGGAGGAATCTCATATGAAAGTTTACACAACTGACAAGATTCGGAATGTGGTACTCCTGGGGCATGGCGGAAGCGGTAAGACCAGCCTGGCGGAGGCGATGGCATATTTGTCCGGCATAACTTCCAGGATGGGCAAGGTCGCCGATGGGAATACCATAAGCGACTATGGGAAAGAGGAGCAGAAGCGGGGATTTTCCATCAGTACTTCCGTGATTCCCATCGAGTGGGAGGGCTGCAAGATCAATATCATAGATACTCCCGGTTATTTTGACTTTGTGGGCGAGGTGGAGGAGGCTGTCAGCGCCGCCGGAGCCGCCGTGATCGTGGTAAACGGCAAGTCCGGCATTGAAGTCGGGACGCAGAAGGCGTGGGAGCTCTGCGAGAAGTATAAGCTGCCCCGCTTTGTCTATGTCTCCAACATGGACGTGGACAACGCGTCCTTCCGCCAGGTGGTGGAGGATATGACCAACCTTTACGGGAAGAAGATGGCGCCCTTTAACCTGCCTATCCGGGAGAGCGAGAAGTTTGTGGGCTATATCAACGTGATCACCGAGTCCGGCAACCGCTGGCAGGGCAAGGACGTTGTTCCCTGCGATGTGCCGGAGTACAGCAAGGCGAACCTGCAGATCTGCCGGGACACACTGATGGAGGCTGTGGCGGAGACCAGCGAGGAGATGATGGACCGTTATTTCAGCGGCGAGACCTTCTCCGAGGCGGAGATCCGGGCGGCGCTGCGGACCAATGTGTGCGACTGTGACATCTTCCCCATGACTATGGGCTCCAACACGCTCTGCCAGGGTGTGTACACGCTTCTGGACGATATCGTGAAATATATGCCGAGCCCGGAGAACCGCAAGGTGGCCGGCATCCAGATGAAGACAAATGAGATCTACAACGCGGATTATGATTTCGCGAAGGCAAAGTCGGCGTATATCTGGAAGACCATCGTGGATCCCTTCATCGGCAAGTATTCCCTGATCAAGGTAAATTCCGGTGTGCTGAAGACGGACGATACCATCTACAACGTGGACAAAGACATAGAAGAAAAGATCGGGAAGCTCTATGTGCTCCAGGGGAACAAGCCTTTGGAGGTGCCGGAGCTGCATGCGGGAGATATCGGCGCACTGGCGAAGCTGACGGCTGCCCGCACGGGCAACAGCCTGTCCACAAAGGCTACGCCCATCAAGTTCGGCAAGTTCGAGATCTCCACGCCTTATACTTACATGCGCTATAAGCCCAAAAACAAGGGGGATGTGGATAAGATCTCCCAGGCGCTCCAGAAGATCACCCACGAGGACCTGACCATCCGCGTGGTGAACGATTCCGACAACCGCCAGATGCTGCTGTACGGCATGGGCGATCAGCATCTGGAGATCGTGGCCAGCAGGCTCTTAAACGAGTACAAGGTGGAAGTGGAGTTGGCGCGGCCCAAGGTGGCTTATCGGGAGACAATTAAGAAACAATCCGATGTGGAGTACAAATATAAGAAGCAGTCAGGAGGGCACGGCCAGTACGGCCATGTGAAAATGCGTTTCAGCCCGTCCGGCGACCTGGGGCAGCCCTTTGTGTTTGAGCAGGAAGTCGTGGGCGGCGCGGTGCCGAAGAACTATTTCCCCGCGGTGGAGAAGGGCCTGCAGGAGTCTGTGCTGAAAGGCCCCATGGCGGCGTACCCTGTGGTCGGCGTGAAGGCGGTGCTTTACGACGGCTCCTACCATCCGGTGGACTCCTCGGAGCAGGCGTTCAAGATCGCGACCATCCAGGCATTCAAGAAGGGATTCATGGAGGCGCAGCCCGTCCTTCTGGAGCCTATCGCCTCCCTGAAGGTGACGGTGCCGGATTCTTATACCGGCGATGTGATGGGAGATCTGAACAAGCGCCGCGGCCGTGTGCTGGGCATGAACCCGGCTCCCGGCGGGAAGCAGGTCATCGAGGCCGACATTCCCATGAGCAGCCTGTACGGTTACTGCACCGAGCTTCGTTCCATGACCGGGGGCAGGGGCGAGTATGCGTATGAGTTTGCCCGCTATGAGCAGGCGCCCTCCGATGTGCAGGAGAGGGAAGTCGCGGACAGGGCGGCCAAGGTTGCGGAGAACAGCGGTGAGGATTGAGACGGCCGGGAAGAAATTCTTGACAGCCGGATAAAAACAGGATAAAATAGGCCACAGAAAGCCCTTTCGTCTCTAAAGGACGAGGGGCTTTTTGTTATCTGTGGCTGAAAGAGAGGAAATCAACATGGCAGTACCCTATAACCATCATGAGGTGGAACAGAAATGGCAGAATATCTGGGATGAAGAGAAAGCGTTCCGCACTTCGGACGATTATTCCAAACCCAAATATTACGCGCTGGTGGAATTTCCCTATCCCTCCGGACAGGGGCTTCACGTTGGGCATCCCAGGCCCTACACCGCCCTGGATATCGTGGCGAGAAAGCGCAGGATGCAGGGATATAACGTGCTTTATCCCATGGGCTGGGACGCTTTTGGGCTGCCCACGGAGAATTTTGCCATAAAGAATCATATTCATCCCAAGATCGTCACAAAGAATAATGTGGAACGGTTCAAGAAACAGCTCCACGCCCTTGGGTATTCCTTTGACTGGGAGCGCGAGGTAAACACCACGGACCCGGAATATTACAAATGGACCCAGTGGATCTTCCTCAAGCTGTTCCGGGCGGGGCTCGCCTATAAGAGCGAGATGCCTATCAACTGGTGTACCTCCTGTAAGGTCGGCCTGGCAAACGAGGAAGTGGTGAACGGCGTCTGCGAGCGCTGCGGCTCCGAGGTGGTCAGGAAAGTAAAGAGCCAGTGGATGTTAAAGATCAC
Organism: uncultured Acetatifactor sp.; assembly: GCA_947588705.1. Lineage (GTDB taxonomy): Bacteria > Bacillota > Clostridia > Lachnospirales > Lachnospiraceae > Acetatifactor. The sequence continues at coordinate 22,598 of CANPYT010000035.1, forward strand.
AGAATATGCGGACAAACTGATCCAGGGGCTTGAGGATGTGGATTATATCGAGCGGGTGAAGGTCTCCCAGAGGAACTGGATCGGGAAATCCCAGGGGGCGGAGGTGGATTTCGCGATCACCGGAAAGGAAGAAAAGCTCCGGATCTATACCACAAGGCCGGATACGCTTTTCGGAGCTACGTACATGGTGGTTTCCCCGGAGCATCCCCTGATCGATAAATACAAAGATGAGATCAAGAATTATGACGCCCTTGCGGCATACCGGGAGCAGGCGGCCAGGAAATCTGATTTTGAGCGCACAGAGCTTGCGAAGGACAAGACCGGCGTCAGGATCGAGGGCCTCACCGCCACAAACCCGGTAAACGGCAGGGAGATCCCTATCTGGATCTCGGACTATGTGCTGATGACTTACGGAACCGGCGCCATCATGGCGGTGCCTGCCCATGACGAGAGAGACTGGGAGTTTGCAAAGAAGTTCGACCTGCCCATCATCGAGGTGGTGGCGGGGAGCCCTGTCAGCGTCCAGGATCAGGTGTACACCGACGTGGCAACGGGGACCCTGGTAAATTCCGAGTTCCTTGACGGCCTGTCCGTGGCGGACGCGAAGAAGCGGATCGTGGATTACCTGGAAGAGAAGGGCATTGGCCACAGAAAGACTAACTTTAAGCTGCGGGACTGGGTCTTTTCCAGACAGCGCTACTGGGGAGAACCCATCCCCATCGTCCATTGTGAGAAATGCGGCTTTGTGCCCCTGGATGAAAAGGACCTGCCGCTGATGCTGCCGGAGGTGGAGCGCTATGAGCCCACCGACAACGGGGAATCCCCGCTGGCGGCTATGACGGAGTGGGTGAACACCACCTGCCCCTGCTGCGGAGGGCCGGCAAAGAGGGAGACGGACACCATGCCCCAGTGGGCGGGGTCTTCCTGGTATTTCCTGCGGTATACGGA
>CANPYT010000036.1 GCA_947588705.1 uncultured Acetatifactor sp.
GAACCCACCGCCAGCCTGGATCCCGTGGCGGAGGCGGAGATCTACCAGAAATTTGACGAGATCTCCGGGGACCGCACCGCGATCTATATCAGCCACCGCCTGTCAAGCTGCCGGTTCTGTAGGGAGATATTGGTGTTTGAGGACGGCGGGATCATCCAGAGGGGGAGCCACGAGGAGCTTTTAGCGGCCCCGGGGAAATACCGGGATCTCTGGGAGGCCCAGGCGCAGTATTACGAGAAGGCAAAGCAGTACGAGGAGGATAAGAAGTACCTGTAAAGGAGCGATAAGAGCGGAAAAATCCGCGGAAAAGTTCCGCTTTGGAAAAGGTTGCAATCCCCGTTTTTCCCTGCTAAAATAAAAAAGATGAGCGGGCGCCAGGAGGCGAACGGACTTTATTGATGGGGAGTGTGGGAGTATGACGGAAAACAGCGCGGAAGTTCAAAACAGGCAGTACAGGAAGATGACGGAGACGCCGGTGGAAAAGCTGGTGGCGACGCTGGCGGTGCCGACGGTGCTCAGTATGCTTGTGACCAATATTTATAACCTGGTGGACACGGCCTTTGTGGGAACGCTGGGAAACAGCGCCAGCGGCGCGGTGGGAGTTGTGTTTGGCTTTATGTCCATCCTGCAGGCGGTGGCGTTCATGTGCGGGCAGGGCGCGGGGAGCGTCATGTCCCGCAGCCTGGGGCAGAAGGACGAGGAGAGGGCTACCTGTTATACTTCTACCGGCTTTTTCATGTCTCTCATACTGGGGGGAGTGATCGGAGTGTCCAGCCTTCTGTTCCTGGATCCGCTGGTCTATGCCCTGGGCAGCACGGACACGATTGCCCCCTACGCAAAAACCTATATTTTCTGGATCATCTTGGCGGCGCCCTTTATGTCTTCCAGCCTGACAATGAACAACCTGCTCCGGTACGAAGGACGGGCAAGGCTTGGGATGCTTGGGCTGATGACAGGGGGTGTGCTGAATATTGCGGGAGACGCCATTTTGATCTTCGGATTTCGGCTGGGAGTGGAGGGCGCGGGCATTTCCACGGCTGTCTCCCAGTTTATCAGCTTTCTGATCCTGCTGTTTATGTTCTTGTCCGGCAGGACCGAGACGAAGATCAGGATCTCCTGCGTGGACTGGCATTTTAAGACCATAGGGAATGTGGCGGCGACGGGATTCCCAAGTCTGCTGCGACAGGCTTTAAACAGCGTGGCGACGATCCTGCTGAATTCTCACGCGTCTGTGTACGGGGACGCGGCGGTGGCGGCCATGAGCATCGTGTCGCGCATCAGTTTCTTTGTGATGGCGCTGGCCATCGGCATTGGACAGGGATTTCAGCCTGTGAGCAGCTTTAATTACGGCGCGGAAAAATATGACCGCGTCAAGAGAGCTTTCTGGTTTACATTTGGCCTGTCGGAGATCCTTCTGATCCTGACCGTGATCCCCGTGTATCTTTTTGCGGAGCCGCTGGTCCGTATCTTCCGGGATGACGCGGAAGTGGTCGATTATGCGATGCGGGCCCTGCGGCTGCAGGCGCTGACGCTGACCACGGTGCCCATCACCATGGTTACGGAGATGGGCTTCCAGAGCACCGGCCAGAGAGTCCTGGCAGCGGTGGCCTCCTCCATGAGAAGCGGCGTGGTTTTTATTCCTGTGCTGCTGCTTTTGGCAAATCTGAGGGGGATGGCGGGCATCCAGGAGGCCCAGCCGGTTGCCTTTGTCCTTGCCTTCTTTATTTCTCTGTATATGAGCCGGATCTTTTTAAAGCATGTGGATCAGAGGGCGGCGGAGAAAAAAGGGCCGGAAGGGGAGAAGGAAGGGGAGCGGACGGCGCAGAAAGCGGGGCGGGTCACAGGGTAATGTCCATATTGCCGCCCTCCACAGGCGCGGATGCCGCCGCCTGCGGAACGGGTACTTCCATGCCGGACAGCTGGAGGGATACCGCTTCCGAGGGGAAGGAGCTGCCGGACGAGGCGGCCCCGCCGGAGCTGTCAGAGCTGCCGCCGCCCGCGGTTTCCTGTTTTTCCCTTGCCAGTTTCTGAAAGAGCGCTTTCAGGTATTTCATGTCGGCTTCCATGATCTCCCGGAGCTCTTGGGAGCGATGTTTCTTTTTCAGCTGTTCCAGGCTGAGGGCGTCCGACCTGTCGGAGACTGTTTCTTCCAGTTCCTCTTCTTCCTCCTCTTGCGGGATCTCTTCCTCCTGGGGCGGAACGTTTTCCGCGGCGGACATTTCGGCGGCGTTCTCCTGCGCTGCCCTCATGGCTTTTTCCAACTCTTTCATCAGCCGCTTTAATTCTTCCTCGCTCATTTCCAACAGCGCTTCCGGGTCGGATCCCTGCGCGGGCTCCAGGGCGGACAGTTCCTCCTCCGTTTCGTCCGTCTCCCACAGGGCCGCCTTTTGGTTATTTTTCAGCGCCTCTTCCTGGACCAGGTGCTTTACCCGCTTGCGGGCTACCCGTTCCAGGCTCATCGCGTGGCTGAGGGCGCTTTCCAGCTCGTCCTCGTCATACTCCTCGGTGCTCAGGTTCCGCTGGAGCGTGGCTGTCCTCCGCAGCATGGCTACCTGGCGCCGGGCCCTGGAGGCTACCTGGCGGGCGCTGCCGGAAGTTTTTGCCTGCATGATCTGGATGGACATGGCTTTAAAGTTATATTGCAGTTTCTTCTTCTTTTTCCGGCTGGGCTGAGTATAGCTTATGCTTCCAACCGTCCTGCCGCTGGCATCTTTCAGATCGATCCTTCTTCTGTTGGAATGGTAATTCCCGATCAACATGCTCATGCTGTCTTCCTCCCTGAAATCTTGTCCGGCCTGCCGTCCGTGGCGTGGTCTTTGTAATTATATCGGCGGCGGGAAGGACAAAATAAACGGCGGGAGAAAAATTGGCCGCCAAGTTTTCAACCGGGGAAAAATGTGCTAAAATGATTGGCGGAAGCATCCCGGAACAAGACGGGAAACAGGGAAAAGCGATCCAGGAAAGGAGCAGACGATGAAGTTTATTCCACAGGCTACGGATTATGAGCGGAGTCCGTATACGGGGCTGACAAGAGAGAGCTGGCTGGAGGCCGGGAAATACATGCTGGAAGGGATCTTCCGCAACATACCGGACCTTTCCGCCCCGGTGGTGATGCCCCGGCAGGAGACGGAGATTACCTATCCCCATCGGAACGACCCGGAGGAAGCGCAGAGGAGCCAGCGCTCCGCGGAAGTGTTTGAGGGGCTGGCACGGTCCTTTTTTATCGCGGCGCCTATGATAGAGAATATACCGGACCTGACAGTGTGCGGTTATTCCATGGCGGAATATTACCGGTCGCATATTCTGCGGGTCTGTACCAGGGGAGACGCGCTTTATGTGGGAACTTACGCGGACCAGCAGGAGATCACCGGACATGCGGATCCGCACCGGGCTTTTCAGCAGACGGTGGAGACCTGCGCGTTGGTCATCGGCCTCTGGATCAGCAGGAAACAGATATGGGATACCTATGCAAAGGCGGAAAAGGATGTGATCGCGGCTTTTCTGGAGAGCTACGCCCATGAGAACACGGTGCCGCAAAACTGGCGGCTGTTCAATATGCTGGACATGGCGTTTCTGCACATGGAAGGGTATCCCATCCAGAAGGACATTATGCGGGACCACGCCCAGGCGATCCTGAACTATTACGCCGGGGACGGATGGTACAGAGACGGACATTCCTTTGATTATTACTCCTGCTGGGCCTTTAATGTGTATGCTCCCCTTTGGAATCAGTGGTATGGCTATGAGAACGAGCCCTGGATCGCGGAACAGTTTGAGAGAAATTCCAACCGGCTCATGGAGACATACGCTGACTTTTTTGACAGGGACGGCTGGACCAATATGTGGGGGCGCAGCAACATCTATCGGAATGCGGCGACCAGCGCGCTGGAGGCCAATCTGACCCTGCGGTATGCCACGGCGGATCCCGGGCTTGCACGGCGCATCTGTTCCGGCTCCCTGATGCAGTTCCTGGGCAGGGAAGATTTCCTGTGGGAGGGGATCCCGTCGCTGGGATTCTACGGGCAGTTTTCGCCGCTGGTCCAGGGATATTCCTGCGCGGAATCTCCCTTGTGGCTGGGAAAGGCGTTTCTCTGCCTTCACCTGCCAGAGGAGCATCCCTTCTGGACAGCGGTGGAAAACAACGGTTCCTGGGAAAGGATGGGGGAGCGGGAAGTGAAAGTTACCTGCCTGGACGGGCCGGCGTTGTGTTTTTCCAACCATCAGGCTAGCGGGGAGACCATCCTCCGCACGGGAAAGGTGGTGAAGCACCCCGGAGATATACATGGCATGTGGAATTATTCTAAGCTGTGCTACAATACGAAATATCCCTGGGAATCCGACGATGGGCTGTGGCCTGCTTCCCAGCAGTATGTGCTGCGGGATCCGTCCGCCGGCCGGACAGCCAGGGCCAATGTGACTTTCTGGCACGGGCAGAGGGACCAGGTGCTTTATCGCAGGCAGTTTTTCGATTATGGACTGGATCGGGAATGCCATTGGATCCAGGCGGTGAACCTGGCGGATTTCGCGGTGCCTTACGGTATCTTCCGGGCGGATAAGCTCAGGCTGTACCAGTGCCCTGTGGAGCTGACGCTGGGGGCGTATGGGTTCCCGGACAACGGGCAGACCCGGATCACGGAGCGGACGCGGGGAGAGGCGAAAGCGGTGATTTTAAAGGGCTGGGATTCCCAGGGAAGGGAGAAGCAGCTGGCCATGACGATCTGCGGCGGATGGAAGGAGCTGGAAGTCAAGAGGAATGAGGGAACCAACCCGGATTCCCGGCGTTCCATTCTGGTGTATGCCCGGACAGACCGGGAGAAGCAGTACGGGTATGAGCCGTATATTTTGCTGTCCCAGGTGATCACCAAGGAGAGCCATGAGGATTTTGCGGAAGAGGAGCTGTTCCCGCTGCGGAAGGTAGAGTATACGGATCCGGAGGGCTGCGGCGGTTACGGGCCGATTACCCTGACTATGTGGGACGGCAGCGTGCGGCGGATCGAGTTTGAGGGGATCGAGGGCCGGTTGATGCTGTAAGACGGCGGAAACCGGCCCGGGCCTCCCGGGGCCACGGTCAGGACGGCCAGTCGCAGGCCGCTTCCAACAGGGCGGCGCACCGCTCCAGCCCGGCTTTGTCCTCCGGGGAAAAGCGGTCCGGCAGGGGGCTGTCTATGTCCAGCACGGCCACCACCTTCCCGGCGTTGTGGAGAGGGACCACGATCTCGGACCGGGAAGCGCCGTCGCAGGCGATATGGCCGGGAAAGGCGTGGACATCCGGGACAACCTGCGTGGAATCCGAGGCGGCAGCCGTGCCGCAGACACCCTTTCCAAAGGGGATGCGGATGCAGGCGGGGCGCCCCTGAAAGGGCCCCAGTACCAGTTCATCCTGCCCTGCCAGGTAGAAGCCAACCCAGTTTAACGCCTCAAGGTTCATGTTCAGGGCGGCGGAGGCGTTGGAAAGATTGGCTATGAGATCCCTTTCCCCGTCGGTCAGGGAGCTCAGCTGCGCCAAAAGCATATCATAGTCGGTGGAAAATCTGTTTTTTTCTGGATCTGTCATGGCTGGCCTCCTTTGGTCCTGTCCGGCTCGGCGGCGCTTCTCGCCGAGCCCGTCCTCCTGAAAAAGAAAAATCACATTTTGGTCCTGGAGCCGGAGGGATGGAATTTGCGGAGAAATTCCTCACCCGGACAGGGCTTGCTGTAATAATACCCCTGAATGTAATCCGGCTTCATGGCCGTGATCTGCATAAGGTCCCTGCGGCTTTCGATGCCCTCCACCACCAGGTTCAGCCCGATGCTGTGGACCATCTTGATCACATGGAGCAGAAGATCATACTCATAAGAATTCTGGAGGGCCTTGGCGGTGAAGCCGCGGTCGATCTTGACTATGTTGGGCCGCAGGTTTCCGATATTGATCAGGTTGGAGTATCCTGTCCCAAAATCGTCAAGGGCAATATTTACGCCCATAGCCCGCAGCTTCTGCCATACATTTTGGATGGTGGCGCTGCTTTCCAGACGGCCGCTTTCCGTCAGTTCCACGATCAGGCAGGACGGCGGCAGGTCCGCCTCTTCCAGCGCCCGCATCACGTCCTCGTACACAGGGCTTTTTAGCAGCTGGATATAAGAAAAATTGATGGAGATCATAAATTCCGGATGAAATTCCCGGCAGCGCCTGCACATCTCGAGGGCGTTCCGCAGGATCCAGCGGCCTACGGGAATGATCATGCCGCTCTCTTCCAGGATAGGGATAAATTCCAGGGGGGTGATCTTTTCGCCCATGGGTGTCTCGTAGCGCAAAAGGGCCTCCGCGGCAAACAGGAACTCGCCGTTTGCCATGACGATGGGCTGGAAATACAGGTCGAAGCCCCGGAAGTCGTCGCTGAGGGATTTCCGCAGGCAGCTTCGGATATAGCGCTTGCGCAGGAAAGCGGAATAGTCTTCCGGCCGGAAATAGTACAGCTGGTTTTTGCCCCGCAGCTTGGCCTCTGTCAGGGCAAACTCGGACACTTTCATGATCTCGCTGTAGCGGCTGTAATCGGATTCGGAGGTGTCTACATCCTTCAGGGCCACCAATCCGCCGGAGATCGTGTAGAGCGCCTTGTACTGTTCGGTGGCGACGATCTCGTCCACAGAGGAGCGGATGCGGTGGTAAAGGCGGTTCATCTCCGCGTAGTCGGCGCCGGACAGGTCGAGGATCATAAACTCGTCGGATACGATCCGGTAGACCTGCTGCTGGGGGGAGGCGCAGTGCTGGATCCGGTTGGCTACCTCCCGGAGGATAAAGTTGCCGTATTCCATGCCGTGCCGCTCGTTGACCACTTTGAAATCATCGATGCCGATCCGCAGAAACATGGCGTCCGTCAGCGTGGGAAGCAGGCGGAGCACATTGTCGTGAAGCGAGGACTCCCCCAGGAGGCCGCTGACATTATCCGCTTTCTGCTTATTGCCGATCTCGTTGATACAGCCCATCATGATGTGGGGAACGCCCTGGCTGTCCCGCAGGATCCGGCCCTTGCAGTTGATCCAGATCGGCGAGCCGTCCCTGCCGATCCAGCGGTATTCCAGGTTGTGATAATCCTTTTTCCCGGAAATGACCAGATCCAGGTCCTCCGCCAGCATGTCCATATCGTCAGGATGGGTAAAGGTCCGCAGCGTGTCCACTACGTTGTGGAACACGTTGTCCGGCAGAAGGAAGCGGCTCATGGCCCGTTCCGAGATATAGTAGATATCCTGGGTCAGGTTGTAGACATAGAGGTAGTCGTTCATGCAGGGCGCGAATGCGTTGGCAATATCACAGAACATATCGAAAGACTGTTCCAGGGTTTGCGGGTCTATTATCTTTTCTCCCATATTTATGCCATATCCTTTCTCAGACAGGAAAAACTCCTGAGATAAATTATACTATTTTCTGCCAGATTTTCAATCATAACAATTTTAGAAAAATAAAATTTGTAACACCTACCTCTTGACAGGGAGCGCGTTTGGGGTTATTATTCCGATAAATAGTTTGAGTGTCAAAATAATTGAGAATCAAAATACTTGAAAGTCTGACTATCGGACATTCAAGGGTTTGCGCTCCGGCTATCGGAAAAGAAAACAATCATCAAAAAGAAGGAGAACAATTATGTTTGAGAAAGTCAAGGCGGTAATCGTTGAGAAGCTGAACGCGGACGGTGTGGAGATCACAGAGAGCACGAGCTTTAAGGATGACCTGAACGCGGATTCCCTGGATCTGTTTGAGCTGGTGATGGCGCTGGAGGATGAATTTGGGATCGAGATCCCCTCCGAGGAGCTGGAGAAACTTGTGACGGTGGGCGACGTGCTGAATTATCTGAAGGATAAGGGCGTGGAATAAGCTGCCGCACAGGCTGCAGAAAGGCTTGGACGCTGGCGATGAAGACAAAACTGACGGAGCTTTTGGGAATGGAATATCCCATTATTCAGGGAGGCATGGCCTGGGTGGCGGAGTACCACCTTGCGGCCGCCGTCTCCAACGCGGGCGGTATCGGCCTGATCGGTGCCGCCTCCGCCCCGCCTGAGATAGTGCGGGAGCAGATCAGAAAGTGCAAGGAACTGACGGATAAGCCCTTTGGCGTCAACGTGATGCTCTTGAATCCCAACGCGGAGGAAGTGGCAAAGATCGTGGTGGAGGAGAAAGTCCGGGTGGTCACCACAGGCGCGGGAAATCCCGGTAAGTTCATGGCGCTATGGAAAGAGGCCGGCATAAAAGTGATCCCGGTGGTCGCCAGCGTTGCCATGGCGAAGATGATGGAGAGGGCCGGCGCGGACGCTGTGGTGGCGGAAGGCATGGAGAGCGGCGGCCATATCGGCAGTATCACTACCATGGCGCTGGTGCCCCAGGTGGTGGACGCGGTCTCCATTCCCGTTGTGGCGGCGGGTGGTATAGCGGACGGCCGGGGCCTGGCTGCCGCTATGATGCTGGGGGCCGAGGGCGTACAGATGGGAACCCGCTTTGTGGCGGCGAAGGAGTCCATCGTTCACCCCAACTATAAGGAGAGGCTGATCAAAGCCTCCGATATCGATTCCGAGGTGACGGGCCTGAGCACAGGGCATCCGGTCCGTTCCCTGCGCAATAAGATGACAAAGGAATACCTGCGCCTGGAGAAGGAGGGCGCGGATTTCATGGAACTGGAGAAGCTGACGCTGGGGTCTCTGCGAAACGCCGTGATAGACGGGGATGTGGTGAACGGTACCGTTATGGCGGGCCAGATCGCGGGTATGGTGAAACAGGAATCCAGCTGTGAAGAGATCATACAGGAGATCATGGGGCAGGCGGAAAAGCTGCTCGGCGGCGCGCGGTAAGCGCCTGCCGGGCAGTTGTTCCGATGAGGGCCCGGGCGGATCTTGCCGCCGGGGCAAAAAAAGAGAGGAAAGACAAAAAGCATGGGCAGGACAGCATTTATCTTCCCCGGACAGGGGGCCCAGTACACTGGTATGGGCAAAGATTTTTACGATACATTCAAGACGGCGCGTCAGGTGTATGAGCTGGCGGGAAAAGCGACCGGCCTGGATCTGGCGGAGCTTTGCTTTACGGAGAACGACAGGCTGAATCTTACGGAGTACACCCAGATCGCCATGCTGACCACGGAGGTGGCGATCCTGAAAGTCATGCAGGAGAAAGGGCTGAGGGCGGACTGCTGCGCCGGCTTAAGCCTTGGGGAGTACGGCGCCCTGGCGGCCGCCCAGGTCATGGATCTGGAGAGCCTGTTCCGGCTGATCCGCAGCCGCGGCGTTTACATGCAGGAGGCTTATCCCATCGGCGGCGCCATGACGGCGGTGCTGGGCCTGGACGCGGACACCGTCAGGCGCGTGTGCGATTCCGTGGAGGGGATCGTCTCTATTGCCAACGACAACTGTCCGGGCCAGATCGTGATAACCGGCGAGGAGCGGGCGGTCCAGGAGGCGGCTGGAAAGCTGATAGGATCAGGGGCGCGGAAATGTGTGCCGCTAAAGGTCAGCGGGCCCTTTCACTCGGTCCTTCTCGAGGGCGCCGGGGAGAAGCTGGCGGCGGAGCTGAAAAACGTCCGGGTGGAGGATCCGGTGATCCCTTATTTCTGCAACGTGGAGGCGGCAGCGGTGACGGACGGCTCCCGGGTCAGGGAGCTGCTGGCGCGTCAAGTGTCGGGCACCGTCAGGTGGCGGGAATCCATGGAGCATATGATCGCGGAAGGCGTGGATACTTTTATCGAGATCGGGCCGGGAAAGACATTGACCGGATTTCTGCGGAAGATCGACAGAAACGTCACCGTAAAGAACGTGGAGACGCTGGAAGATCTGGACAGGCTCCTGCGGGAGAGGGCCTGAACGGGGGAATGTGAGGAAAGATGGAAGAGGCAAAAAACAATAACAGCGGAACGGCTGGCGGCCGGCTGGAGGGAAAGGTGGCGCTTGTCACCGGGGCTGGAAGGGGCATCGGCAGGGCTGTGGCGGTGGCCCTGGCCCGGGAGGGGGCGGCGGTGCTGGTAAACTACAACGGCTCCCGGGAGAAAGCCCTGGAAGTGGCTGGCCAGATCCAGCGAGACGGCGGCAGGGCGGAAGCGGTGGGCTGCGATGTTTCCGATTTTGCCGCCTGCGGGAAAATGGTAGAGGAGCTGGCGGCGAAATACGGCCATATAGATATCCTGGTGAACAACGCGGGCGTCACGCGGGATAACCTGATCCTGCGGATGTCGGAGGAGGAGTATGACAAAGTGCTGGACACCAACTTAAAAGGGGCGTTCAACACCATCCGCCATCTGGCAAAATATTTCCTGAAGCAGCGGGGCGGAAAGGTGATCAATATCTCGTCCGTCTCCGGCCTGATGGGGAATGCGGGCCAGAGCAATTATTCCGCGTCCAAGGCCGGGCTGATCGGCCTGACAAAGAGCGTGGCCCGGGAGCTGGCGTCGAGAGGCGTCTGTGTAAACGCGGTGGCGCCCGGCTATATCGCCACAGACATGACGGAGGGCCTGCCGGAAAAGGCGCGTGAGGGGCTGGCCCGGATGATCCCCATGGGAAGAGTGGGGACGCCGGAGGAGGTGGCGCGGCTGACGGTTTTCCTGGCGGGGCCGGACTCGGATTATATCACGGGCCAGGTCATCTGCGTGGACGGAGGCATGTGTATGGCCTGAGCCAAGGCCGGCTGCGGAGGACGGGCGAGACTGCCGCCCGGGGGAAGCCATCGATAGAAGGAGAGACAGAGATGAGACGAGTTGTCGTGACGGGGATGGGCGCTATAACACCCATCGGTAACAGTACGGAAGAATTCTGGAACAGCATAAAGCAGGAGAAGATCGGGTTCGCGCCCATCACCAGATTTGACACCACCGATTATAAGGTCAAGCTGGCGGCTGAGGTCAAGGGCTTTGACCCGGAAAAGTATATGGACAAAAAGACCGCAAGGCGCATGGAGCTGTTCTGCCAGTTCGCGGTGGCCGCGGCGGGGGAGGCCATGGCGGATTCCGGGCTTCAGATGGAAAAAGAGGATCCCTACCGGGTGGGCTGCGCCGTGGGAAGCGGCGTTGGCAGCCTTCAGGCCATGGAGCGGGAGTATGGGCGGCTGACGGAAAAAGGCCCGTCGCGGGTGGGGCCCTTGTTTGTGCCGCTGATGATCTCCAACATGGCGGCCGGCAACGTGAGCATCCGGTTTGGCCTGAAGGGCAAGAGCCTGAACGTGGCCACGGCCTGCGCCACGGGGACGAACTCGATCGGGGAGGCTTTCCGGAGCATCCAGTACGGCGAGGCGGATGTGATGGTGGCCGGGGGCACGGAGGGCGCCATATGCCCTATCGGTATCGCGGGTTTTTCGGCCCTGACAGCCCTTTCCGACAGCCAGGATCCAGAGAGATGTTCGATCCCTTTTGACAAGGAGCGCAGCGGTTTTGTCATGGGAGAGGGGGCCGGCATTGTGGTTCTCGAGGAATTAGGGCATGCCATGGGGCGCGGCGCGAAAATTTACGCGGAGGTGCTGGGGTACGGATGTACTTCCGACGCTTATCACATTACCTCCCCGGCGGAAGACGGAGCGGGGGCGGCCCGGGCCATGCTTGCCGCGCTGGAGGACGGCGGCGTAAAGCCGGAGGAGCTGACCTATATCAATGCCCACGGCACTGGAACCCATCACAACGACCTCTTTGAGACGAGGGCGGTGAAGCTGGCTTTCGGCCGCCATGCCGGGGAGCTGAGGATCAATTCTACCAAGTCCATGGTCGGGCATCTTCTGGGCGCGGCCGGCGCGGTAGAGTTTATCACCTGCGTGAAGGAGGTGCAGGAAGGTTTCCTGCACAGGACAGTGGGACTGCGGGAGCCGGACGAGGAGCTGGACCTGGATTACTGCAGACAGAGCTATGCGGAAGAGGTGCCTTACGCCCTGAGCAATTCCCTGGGCTTCGGCGGCCACAACGCAAGCATACTCATCGGAAAAGCAAAGGCGTAAAGGAGAGCAGAGATATGTCACTATACACGGCAAAGGAGATCATGGAGCTGATCCCGCACCGATATCCCTTCCTGCTGATCGATACCATTGAGGAATTGGAGCCGGGAGAACGGGCGCTGGGCAAAAAATGCGTCAGCGGGAACGAGCCTTTTTTTCAGGGGCATTTCCCCGGAAACCCCGTGATGCCGGGCGTACTGATCCTGGAAGCCCTGGCGCAGACAGGGGCGGCGGCGATCCTGTCAAAGCCTGAATTTAAGGGCCGGACCGCTTATTTCGCGGGGATCGACAAGGCCAGGTTCCGCCGGAAGGTGCAGCCGGGGGATGTGCTGATGCTGGAGACCAGGATCGTAAAGGCGAAGGGCCCTATTGGCGTAGGAAAGGCTGTGGCCACGGTGGATGGCGAGAAAGTGGCGGAGGCGGAGCTGACGTTTGCCATCGGCGAGTGATCTGTAACAGAAAGGCATGGGTTTGAGATGAGTTTATTAAAGCAGAAGCGAGCGGAGTTTTTTGCCAGGAAACTGGGAAAGCTCAATGACGGCGAAAGCCAGAAAAGCGTGGAGGCGGAAAAAAATATCGGCTCCGGGGAAAGCGCGGACGCCCAGGAGAAACGCCAGGAAAAGGAGGTCTACCTGATCCGCTGCCCGAAATGCGGAAAGATGGTGGAGCGGAGCCGGGTGGTGCGGAGAAAGTATATTTGTTATGAATGCGAAGGTTATTTCCGCGTAAAGGCGAAAAACCGGGTCAAGATGGTGGCGGATCCCAGGACATTTGAACCCTGGTTTACGGATATGCCCGTCCGCAATCCGCTGGCCTATGAGGGTTATGAAGAGAAACTGGCGGAGGCCAGGGAAAAGACCGGCCTGGACGAGGCGGTCGTTGTGGGCCGCTGTAAAGTGTTCGGCGAGGATATTGTGCTGGGTGTCTGCGATTCCCGTTTCCTGATGGCCAGCATGGGCCACGCGGTGGGGGAGAAGATCACCGCGGCCATTGAGAGAGCTATCGAGTTAAGGCTTCCCGTCTTTCTGTTCTGCTGTTCCGGCGGAGCCAGGATGCAGGAGGGCATTATCTCCCTGATGCAGATGGCAAAGACCTCTGCCGCGATCCAGAAGCTTGGCGAGGCCGGGCTCCTCTACTGTACGGTGCTGACAGACCCCACCACGGGCGGCGTGACGGCGAGCTTTGCCATGCTGGGCGATGTGGTTATGGCAGAACCCGGCGCACTCATTGGCTTTGCGGGCCCAAGGGTCATTAAGCAGACTATCGGGCAGGAGCTGCCGGAAGGATTCCAGACCGCGGAATTTCTTGTGGAGCACGGGATCATAGACGGTATCGTAAAGCGCGAGAACCTGAAAAAGATCATTTATTTCCTGGTAAAGGCCCATCAGGGCAGGGAGAAACATTACGCTGAGTTTACGCCGGGAACGGATTTCCATTTCGTGCTGAGCGAGATCCTCAAGGAGCAGGCATGGAAGGTGCGCCCCAAGGACGCCTGGGAGAAGGTAAAGACTGTGCGGAAAGTGGAGAGGCCCTCCGCAGTGGACTATATGGATTATATTTTCGATTACTTTGTGGAGGCCCATGGAGACAGGGCATTCCGGGACGACCCGGCTATCGTCGGCGGCATTGCGTTTCTGGACGGCCAGCCTGTGACGGTGATCGCGGACCACAAGGGAAAGGACATCAGAGAGTGCCAGCGGCGCAACTTTGGGATGCCTATGCCGGAGGGATACCGCAAGGCGCTTCGGCTGATGAAGCAGGCGGAGAAATTTAACCGGCCGATCATCAGCTTTGTCAATACTTCCGGCGCGTTCTGCGGTATCGAGGCCGAAGAGCGGGGCCAGGGGGAAGCCATCGCAAGGAATCTGAGGGAGATGGCGGCCCTGAAGGTGCCCGTCCTCTGTATTTTCATCGGCGAGGGCGGAAGCGGCGGCGCCCTGGCCACGGCGGTGGGAAATGAAGTGTGGATGCTGGAAAACGCGACATATTCCATCCTGTCTCCCGAAGGGTTTGCCTCCATCCTATGGAAGGATCCTTCCAGGGCAAAGGAGGCCAGCGAAGTGATGCGCATCACGGCCCAGGACCTGAAGAATCTGCATGTGATCGAGAAGATCATCCCGGAATTTGGCGGGGCGGACGAAACCACAGTGGAGGCGATAGGCGGATATTTGAAGGAACAGATGAAAGATTTCCTGGCGAGGTACCAGGGAATGTCCGGCGAGGAGATTGCCGGGCAGCGGTATCGGCGTTTCAGGAACTTTTAAGGGAGGCCCGCAACAGAGGCCCATGCCCCGGGAGCGGCATGGCGGGAAGGTCAGGTTTGATATGTCTATCAGAATAATCGGAACGGGAAGCGCCCTGCCGGAAAAGTCGGTAACCAATCAGGAGCTGACAAAGCTGGTGGATACTTCCGACGAGTGGATCAGAGAGAGGACGGGCATTGGCAGCAGGCATGTGTCCACAGGGGAGACATTGGTTTCCCTGACGGCCCGTGCCTGCGAAAAAGCGCTGGAAAATGCCGGCAGGCAGGCGGATGAGGTGGAGCTTCTCCTTGTGGCCACATGCAGCCCGGAGCGGAACATCCCCTGCGCGGCCTGCCAGGTGCAGAGCGCCATCGGCGCGAAACAGGCGGCGGCGTTTGACCTGAACGCGGCCTGCGCCGGTTTTCTCTTTGCGCTGCACTCGGCTTTTGCCTATGTGGAGGCGGGGATCTACAGCAACGCGCTGATCGCGGGCGGGGAAGTGCTGTCCAAAATAGTGGACTGGACGGACCGGGGGACCTGCATCCTGTTTGGCGACGGGGCCGGAGCCGTATATGTGGAAAAATGTGACCGGGGAGGCGTCCTCGGTTTTGTACAGCACTCCGACGGCACCCGGGGCGAGGTGCTGAAATGCGACAGCCGGGCGCTGAAGAATCCTTATATCGATCTGCCGATGGAGACGGAGTATGTCCGTATGGACGGGCGGGAAGTCTTTGCCTTTGCCGTGCGCAAGGTGCCGGAAAGCATCCGGGAAGCGCTGGAAAAGACGGATATCCCTGTGGAGGAGGTCGATCTGTTTGTGCTGCACCAGGCCAATGTGCGCATTATAGAGGGGATCGCCAAAAGGCTGTCCGTGGGCCTTGAGAGATTTCCCGTAAACTTAGACCGGGTCGGCAACATGTCCTCAGCGGCGATCCCCGTGCTTTTGGACGAGCTCAACCGGCAGGGACGCCTGAAACGGGGGATGAAGCTTGTGCTCTCCGGCTTTGGCGCGGGGCTCACCTATGGGGCGTGTGTGCTGGAATGGTGATACCGGCTTGACTTTTTACAGAAAATTGATAAATTAGATAATAGGTAAGGAAGGCATGGAGAGTATGGGACGCGACACAAAACGGTCCCTGAATGAGCTGCTGGTGAATTTGTTCAACCATGTGATGGACATGGAAGCCAAGGCGGTGCTCACGGAGGGGTATAAGGACATCAGCAACAATGACCTGCACATCATAGAGGCGATCGGCACGGGGGAACCCCACAACATGTCCGTGATAGCAAACAAGCTGTCTGTGACGGTGAGCACGTTGACGACGAACATGAACGGCCTGGAGAAGAAAGGATATATCCGCCGGGAGCGGGGACAGGAGGATAAGCGCGTAGTATACGCCACACTGACGGAAAAGGGGCGCAAAGCGTTCTACCATCACCGGGATTTTCACAAAAAAATGATTCGTGCCATTGTGAAGGATTTGAGTGAGGACGAGACGGAAATACTGTATAGGTGTCTTGTGAATCTCAATAAATTCCTGGAGCCGGAAACCGAATCATTATGAGGAGATGACTGAGAAAACTTATGAGTAAAGCGAAAAAAGAAAAGACAAAACGGGCGGCCATCAGTACTTTTGCCTATGGCCGGACGATTATGGTACTGCTGGGATTCCTGGCGCAGCTGCTCCTGCTGATCGTGGGATACTATCTGCTCAGCAGCTACAGTTTTTGGTTTTACGGGCTTTTTCTGGTGATCAGCGCAATTGCCCTGCTTTATATCTACAACACAAGGGGAAATCCGGACATGAAGCTTGCCTGGATGTTCCCTATCGCTATCTTCCCGGTATTTGGATCCATTTTTTATGTGACTATCGTGTCTCAGCCCGGTACAAAGGTAATCTACAGCAAGCTGCAGGGATTGTCAAAGTATACCCGCCAGCATGTGGTCGCGGACAAAGAGGTGTGGGAAAAGCTCAGGACGGCGAACCCGCACATGGGA
This sequence comes from uncultured Acetatifactor sp., assembly GCA_947588705.1. Taxonomy (GTDB): domain Bacteria; phylum Bacillota; class Clostridia; order Lachnospirales; family Lachnospiraceae; genus Acetatifactor. The sequence goes on from CANPYT010000036.1 coordinate 16,169, forward strand.
CGGCTGGCGCATTACCTCTGGAACTGCGATAACAGCCCTGTATACGAAAATACCCTGGTAAAATATTATCCCCTGGGGGATGACCAGTTCCCGGATATGGTGGAGGCCCTGAAGGGGGCCGAAAAATTTATCTTTATGGAGTATTTTATCGTCAGCGACGGGCGGATGTGGGACACCATCTTCGAAGTCCTGAAAGAAAAGGCGAAGCAGGGAGTAGAAGTCCGCTTCATGTATGACGGGACCTGCGCCCTCTGGTATCTGCCCAGGAATTATCCCCAGCAATTGGAGAAGGAGGGGATCCGCTGTAAGATGTTTTCGCCGGTGAAGATACTCTTTTCTCCCCATTTCAACAACCGGGATCACCGCAAGGTGGTAGTTGTGGACGGAAAGACGGCGTTTACCGGTGGGATCAATCTGGCGGATGAGTACATTAACGAAAAGGAGCGGTTTGGCCATTGGAAAGATGTGGGTGTCATGCTCCAGGGAGACGCGGTGGAGCGCTTTACCTATATGTTCCTTGAAATGTGGAACGTGTCCGAGAAGAAGGAGGACAATTACAGCCGCTACGAATGTCCTGCCCGGGTGATGCCGGAAAGCGATGGGTTTGTGATCCCCTACAGCGTATGCCCGCTGGGGCCGGAGCGGGTGGGGGAGCGGGTCTACCTGGATATCATCAATACCGCCCATACTTATGTCCACATTATGACGCCCTATCTCATCCCGGATCATCAGATGCTTACCGCGCTGACCTATGCCGCAAGGCGGGGGGTGGAGGTCATCATCATCATGCCCCATATCCCGGACAAGAAATATGCGTTTGTGCTTGCGAAAACCTATTATAACCAGCTGCTGGAAGCGGGGGTGCGTATCTGCGAGTACGAGCCGGGGTTCGTCCATGCCAAGGCGTTTGTGTCCGATGACGAAAAAGCGGTGGTGGGGACGGTGAATCTGGACTACCGCAGCCTGTATCACCATTTCGAATGCGGGGTCGTGCTCTATAAGAGTTCTCAGGTGGCAGAGGTGGAACGGGACATTAGGGAAACCCTGGATAAGTGTCTGGAGATGAATACGGAGGACTATAAGCGCCTGAAGCTTACCGACAGAATGCTGGGGAGGATCATGCGCATCGTCGCGCCGTTAATGTGAGAAGCGGTGGGAAACGGGGCCGTTTTATCGGGGAAACAGGGTTTTTGCCTCCTCATTTTCGCGCATACGGTATCCGATGCCGGCTTCCGTAAAGACGTATTGTGGCTGTGAGGGATCCGGTTCGATCTTCCGGCGGATGTTCGCCATGTTTACCCGCAGGATCTGGTTGTTTCCGTTGACATAAGGCCCCCAGACCTGGTTTAGAAGATACTGATACGTTGTCAGGCGCCCGGCGTTCCTCGCCAGAAGGGCCATGATATGGTACTCTGTCTGCGTCAGGTGGACGATCTCCCCCTCGAGGCTGAGTATCCTCTTGGAAAAATCCAGCTCCAGCTGCAGCGACCGGTAGATACCGTCCGGGAAGGAGGTGTCGCTTCGGCGCATGGAAGCGCGGATACGCGCCGTCAGCTCCGCGGCATCGATGGGCTTTGAGATAATGTCATCGGCGCCCAGATCCAGCGCCAGCACTTTGTTTACTTTCCGGATGTGTGCGGAGATGGCGATCAAAGCCGCATGGCTCCAGCTTCGCAGCCATCGGAGCATCTGAAATCCGTCCATGTCCGGCAGTTCCAGGGAGAGAAGTATCACGTCGGGGCAGTATGAGGAAGCCAGGGATAAGCCTTCCCTGCCGGAATGGGCGCTGATCATTTTGTAATCGCTTGTTGGCAGGGTATTTGACAGCAAAGAAAGAATGTCGTTATCATTGTCGATCAGGAGGACAGTGACTTTTGCTCTCATCGGCACACCTCCATTCTCTTATGCCAGAACGGCATCAGATATGTCGGAATAAAAACATAAAATGGTTTCACAGTATGTATTTTTAGCAGTAAACATTATATACCTTGGATAAACGAAAAACAAGACATGATGATTGAAACATAAACACACTTCTTAATCGGATCTGCGGCCTGCCGGAGCCTTCTGGCAGGGAAACGCCCGAGAGATGTATGGAGAAAAACATTGAAAGAAAGACAGCATTTTCTTGATGTGCTTCGGGTGGCTGCCACATGTGCGGTAGTGATGATGCACACGGTGACGGGAGTTATGGATAACACGGACATGAGCCTGTATCCGGTGGAACAGAAGATATTTCTCGCGGTGAAGGATCTGGCCAGCTGGTGTGTGCCGGTATTCCTCCTGATCTCCGGCCGATTGTTCCTGGATCCGGATAGGGAGATGACTCCGGGGCGGATGATCTCCCGGTACTGCAGGCGGGTGATCCTGGCGCTGTTTTTGTTTGGCGCACCGTATGCGTGGCTGGAGCTGGCGGCGGAGGCGGGGACATTTCGCCCTCGGATGCTCGTTCAGGGGGTACTTCTGGTGCTGCGGGGAAAGACGTGGGCGCACATGTGGTATCTGTACCTGATCGCGCTCCTGTACCTGTTGACGCCGGTTATCCGCTATTGCCTGAAACGGCTGCCGCCGGCGGCGGTGTACGCCTTTTTGGCGGTACTGTTCGCGGGGGGAAGTGTGCTTCCTTTTCTCCGGGATATCATGGGATGGAGGATCTGGACGCTGCCGGATGGGAGCATTTATCTCTTTTATTATCTCTGCGGGTATGCCTTTGGCGGCAGGAGGGAACGGAACGCCCGGGGCAGACGGCTCCTGGCCTGTTCCGCGGCCGCGATTGCCGTCGGCATGGCGGTCAGCCGCGTCGCCGGTTTTTCCATGCAGACAGCGTACCAATACCCGTTTACCGTCCTGCTGTCACTTTGCCTTTTCGGAGCGGAGCCTGCCGGAAAAGAAAACGGCGGCGGGGAAGGAATAAAGGGGATGTGGGAAAAGGCATCGGAGCTGTGTTTTGGGATTTACCTGGTCCATCCGGTATTTCTCAATTTTTCATACAAATTCCTGCATGTGACACCACTGTCGTTTTTCATAGGGCTATCGCTGCCCCTGTTCTTCCTGGGTACGCTTTTGCTCTCCGGGGCCGCCGCGGGGCTCCTGAGGAAGATCCCGTTTTTGCGGAAATATGTGTTATAGCAGACGGCTGCACTGCCATCTCCCGGAGGCGCCGCAGGGCAGCACAAGGCCGTTTGCGGTGACGGGCAGGCCGATCTCGCCCGCCTCCACCTGCCCTCCCAGGGAATTGGCTATCGCGGAATTCAGCAGGTAGGACAGGACGGCCGGCTGAAGCCCGGTGGTGTAGGAATTGATCAGGAAGAAGACCGCGTCCTTTGAGAGGAGCTGCGCCGTCAGCTTCAAAAAGGGCCAGAGGCTTTCCTCCAGCTTCCAGATCTCTCCCTTGGGCCCCCGGCCGTAGGAAGGCGGATCCATAATGATCCCGTCATATTTGCTGCCCCGGCGGATCTCGCGCTCCACGAATTTTACGCAGTCATCCACCAGCCAGCGCACGGGGGCATTTCCCAGGCCGGAAGCCTGGGCGTTTTCTTTTGCCCAGTTTACCATCCCTTTGGAGGCGTCTACATGCGTGACCTGGGCGCCCGCTGCCGCTGCCGCCAGGGTGGCGCCCCCTGTGTAGGCAAAAAGGTTCAGCACCTTCAGGGGCCTGCCCTGGCTTTTTACGGCCTCCCGGATCAGCCCGGAGAACCAGTTCCAGTTTACCGCCTGTTCCGGGAAAAGCCCCGTGTGTTTAAAGTGGAAAGGTTTCAGGCGGAAAGTCAGGGGGGAACAGCAGGCGCCGGAAGCCCCTGCGCCGAAAGCACCGGCATTGGAAGAGCCGATCCCGGAGGGCCTGATTTCGTAAGAGATGCTCCACTCGTCGGGCAGCCCGAAGAACTCCCATTCTCCGCCTCCCTTGGAATTTCTATGGTAGTGGCCGTCCCTTTTTTTCCAGCGGGGATCTCTCCGGGGAGTTTCCCAGATCACCTGCGGGTCGGGGCGCACCAGGATATAATCGCCCCATCGCTCTAGTTTTTCTCCGCCGGAGGTGTCCAGCACCTCATATTCTTTCCAATCGTCTGCGATCCACATAAATTGCGGTTTCCTCCCTTTGCCATCCAGATCTTTTTCTGCCGTCCTATATTCTATCACATCCCGGGAGGGATGACCAGTGTAAAAGTTTCGGTGACCTTTCGGTGAAAGTTTCCGCTCTGGCCGTTCCCTTTTCGGCGGAAAGAGGTATAATGGGAACAAAGGAAGGACCGACAAAGGATGGATAGAAAGGAGACCAAAATGAAATTTGTCTATGAAATGCCGGAGGAAATGCTGAGAGAAACCAAAAAGACGGGCCAGGTGGAAAGACTCTGCTATGATACCCGTACCTATGAGGCGGAAGATGACCATGTCCTGCATAAGGGGGCCTGGGTATATCTGCCTTACGGGTACGATGGGACGGAAAAATACAATATCCTGTACCTTCTGCACGGCGGCGGTGTCAATGAGGACTGGTGGTTTAAGATGTTCCCGGAAACGGTGCGCATCGTAGACAATATGATCGCGGACGGGCTATGCCGGCCCTGCATCATCGTCACGCCGACTTATTACCGGGGGGAGGAGGCGGACAGGGATGCCGACTATATTACGGAGCATTTCTGCCATGAGCTGCGGCGCGATCTGATACCGGCGGCGGAAAAAGCGTTCTCGACCTGGGCAGGCGGAGACGTGTCGGAGGAAAATCTGGTGAGGACCCGCGGCCATCGGGGATTTGCCGGGCTATCGCTAGGCTCCATGACCACTTACCGGGCTGCGCTGTACAATAATTTTGACCTTTTTTCCTGGTATGGCCCTTTTTCGGGATGCTGCGGACCGAACGGGGATCACGACAGGGAGGTAAAGCGCATCCGGGAGACTCTGGCGGAAGGAGAGCGCAGAGGGCTTTCCCTGGATTATCTTTTCTGCTGCAACGGCGATCAGGATATTGCCTATGCGGAGCACAGGGATATTATGGAACGGGCGGCGCGGGAGTGCCCTCAGCTGAAGCAGGGGGTCAATTACGACTTCTTTACCATCCCCGGAGGCGTACACGATATGAAGGCTTGGCAGCTTGACCTGTATCACGCCCTGCAGATCTTCTTTGCCGGATGATGCTCCGAATGACGCTCCCAGGCCCTCCCAGGGCCGGGATCCGAAAAAAGTTGACAAAGCAGGCGGAGGAGTTTATTGTAAAAGGTAGAAACAGGTTATTTCCGTGAGGATGGATGGCACATGTGTCCTGGGGCGTATTTTGCTCTGCTGCATAAGCTGCGGAAGGGGGGAAGGCGGAAGGAGGCCGTAGCTGTGAACAGAGTGGAAATCAAACCGGAGTGTCCTTTTGAGATTTGTGAGACATGGGATAGCGCCCAATATGGCATTGTCACCCACCAGACGTATCATTCCAAAACAACAGGGCTGGACAGGGGGGTAAATCTCCTTCTGCCGGCGGATTATGAGAGCGGCGATAAGTATCCGGTGCTGTATCTGCTTCATGGGATCTTTGGAGACGAATATTCCCTGAGCGGAGATATCCATAACAGGCTGATGGAGATCCTGGGCAATCTTGCTGCCAGCCGCCAGGCGGAAAAGATGATCGTAGTCCTTCCTAATATGTATGCTTCGTCGGACCCGAAGCAGAAGCCGGCGTTCAACGACAGGGATGTGGCGCCTTACGATAATTTCATCAATGATCTTGTGGATGACCTGATCCCTTACATAGAAAAGAATTATTCCGTGAAGACGGGCAGGGAAAACCGCGCTATTGCCGGTTTCTCCATGGGAGGCCGAGAGACCCTGTTTATCGGGCTCAGCCGGCCGGATCTGTTCGCCTATGTGGGGGCCATCGCCCCTGCGCCGGGGCTGACTCCCGGGAAAGACTGGGCCATGACCCATCCGGGGCAGATGAAAGAAGAAGAGGTGACTTTTGCGGGAAAAGATTTTGCGCCGGAGGTGCTCCTGATCTGCTGCGGAACGCAGGACGGCACGGTGGGAAGTTTCCCGGAGAACTATCACAAGCTCATGGAGAAAAACCAGGTGCCCCACATCTGGTATGAGGTGCCCGGCGCGGATCACGACGCAAAGGCGATCCGGAGCGGCATTTACAATTTTGCCCGGCTGATTTTCCGGGAAAAGTGATGTGATGGCTGATCTGTTACAAATTGTATGGGAAAAAATACAATTTTTTTAAAAAAGCCCTTGCCAAAAGGGCTTTTTGCATGTATACTGTTTCTTGCTGTGGCATGATAGCTTTGAAGCGTGAGGTTGCTGGATGTCAGCAATGGCAGCCAGGTTTTCCGTGGAGCGAATGTCAAGTTAGAAAACTGACGACAAGTCACTGTACCAATTATAGGTCTGCCCCAGGCAGAAACGACGTGTAAAGCACCTGTTCTGAATCGTTGCGTAAGGAACCAGGACACACACGGGAGAGTGTACAGTCACCGCTTGTCGTACTTAAGTAGTTGAAAGTGCGAAAAGGAGGCGACTTTTTTTATGGCAAATCAAGTAATGAGAATCACCCTGAAGGCATATGAGCATCAGCTTGTGGATGCTTCCGCAAAGAAGATCATCGAGACGGTAAAGAAGACCGGATCTGAGGTGAGCGGCCCCGTGCCCCTTCCCACCAAGAAGGAGGTCGTGACTATCCTGAGGGCGGTACACAAATACAAGGACTCCAGAGAGCAGTTCGAGCAGAGGACCCACAAGAGGCTGATCGACATCATCACGCCTACCCAGAAGACGGTGGATGCCCTCCAGAGGCTGGAGATGCCTGCGGGCGTGTACATCGACATCAAGATGAAAACCAAGTAAATCAATAAAAACCTCTACTTAGACGTAAGAACACGTTTCCGTTCCCGCGGGGCTCTCCCCGGGGAAGGCGGAAAGAAAAGGAAGCGGAGAGACGCTTCCCGGGAGTGATGCTCCCGCGGGCGAAAAACGCAACGATGCCCGGGTGGTCCGCTATGTAGACAGCCGAAAGGCAGAAAGAGAGGAAAAATGAAGAAAGCAATTTTGGCAACAAAGGTCGGGATGACACAGATCTTCAATGAAGACGGAACGTTGATCCCCGTGACAGTCCTCCAGGCCGGCCCCTGTGTGGTCACACAGATAAAGACCCCTGAGAATGACGGCTACAGCGCTGTGCAGGTGGGCTTTATGGAAAAGAAGGACAGGATCGTCAACAAGGATGCGAGCGGCAAGAAGGAAGTGATCCACAGGCACGGCGCCAACAA
>CANPYT010000037.1 GCA_947588705.1 uncultured Acetatifactor sp.
AATCCGCGAAGCCTCCTGAGAAGATAATCATACTGCTCTTCACTCTCCCCAAGAGGGATCAGACGCACCCTGCCGCGACCCGGATCCTCTCCATTCCCGGAGGGCACCCCCGCTCCGTCGGGAGGCCCTCCCGCCCTGCAGGCGTCTATCTGTCCTCTGCCCGGCGCCGGCCTCAGCCGCTTTTCAAACCGATCCTTATTCTCGCCGATCACTGCCAAAGAGGCGCTGACGATCCGGGGATGGCTGCGGTAATTGATATCCAGCAGGATCTGCTCCGCGCCGTAATCCCGCTGGAACCGCTTCAGGCATTCCGGCTCGGAACCCCGGAATCCATAGATCGCCTGGTCGTCGTCGCCGACGGCGAAGATCTGGGTTCCCTCCCCCGCCAGCAGTTTCACCGTCTCGTACTGCACAGGGTTGATGTCCTGAAACTCGTCGATGAGGATATGGCTGAACCGGCCCTGCCAGAACTTGCGAAGGGCATCATCCCCAAGGAGCATTTCCCTGCACCGGGTCAGCATATCGTCAAAATCCATCCCGCCGCCGGCCTCCGCAGCCCGTCCGTACTCCGCCGTTATATCGCGGAAAAAAGGCCGCCACCGGGCGGGAAGCATTTCCATCGCCTTCTGCTCCCGGAGCGTGTTCTTATAGTAGCTGACCGCCGAAAGAAAAACAGCCGCATCTTCTCTGAGATCTTCGTCGGCCTGCCGCTCGGAACCGCAGTATTTTTTCATAATGGGAAGAAGCAGGGATAACTTTTCGGAACCGTTTAGAAATCTTGCGGAACGCAGCGCCCCGGAACGCTGCAGCATCTGAAAAAAGACTGAATGGAATGTGCCGAAGCCCACAGGATAAAAAGCGTCGGAAGCCTCCTGGAAACGGCGCTGCATGGCCTGGGCGGCCTCCCGGGTAAAGGTGATCACCAGGATCCTGTCAGGGGGTACCCCCTGATCGATCAGATACAGGATCCGGCTGGTGACGGTAAAGGTTTTGCCGGAACCGGGGCCGGCCAGCACAAGCAGCGGCCCCCCGGCATGTGTCACAGCCTTTCGCTGTGCGGGATTCATTTTTGTCAGGTCCGGCATGTTACACGCCTTCCTCTGCGGATATGGACCGGAGCAAATCGATCCCTCTCCGGATCCTTTGCAGGGATTCCTCCTTGCCAAGGACTTCCATGATCTCCGTGGCTCCCGCGGGGGTCATCTGTTTTCCTGACACAGCGACCCGCACCGGCCACATCACGTAACCGTTTTTGCAGCCCTTTTTCTCCACGTACCCGGAGAGCAGCTGATACAGGCCGTCGTTGGAATAATCCTCCTGTGCCTCCAGAAGGGGAAGGATCTCTGTCAGCACCTGGAGGGAGGATGCCTGATCCGTCTTCATTTTCTTGTGGACGTACATGGCCGGATCATATTCCGGCAGCTCCTCAAAAAAGTCCACCAGCTCCGCGATATCCGGGAACACCTCGATCCGCGTCTTTACCATGGCCGCGATCTTTTTCAGATCCAGATCCCTGTGGATCGCCTGCTCCAGATAGGGCTGCGCCATCTCATAAAAGGTGTCAGGATCCATCGCCTTCAGGTACTCCCCGTTCATCCAGCGAAGCTTCACAATGTCAAACACCGCGGGAGACTTTGTGATCCTGTGGTAATCAAACTCCCGGATCAGCTCCTCCAGGGAGAAGATCTCCCGGTTGTCCTCGGGGCTCCAGCCCAAAAGCGCAATAAAGTTGACGATGGCCTCCGGCACGAATCCCTTTTCCAGCAGATCCTCAAAGGAGCTGTGGCCGCCCCTCTTCGCCAGCTTCTTGTGGTTTTCGTCGGTGATCAGAGGCAGGTGCACATACTTCGGCTGTTCCCACCCAAAAGCCTCATACAGCCGGGCGTACTTCGGCGAAGAGGATATATACTCATTTCCCCGCACCACATGGGTGATATTCATGGTGTGGTCGTCCACTACATTGGCAAAATTGTAGGTGGGATAACCGTCGGATTTTATCAGGATCATATCGTCCAGCTCCGCGTTGTCCACCGTGATATCCCCGTAGATCTCGTCGTGAAAGGTGGTAGTTCCTTCCGTGGGATTGTTCTGCCGGATCACGAAGGGCGTCCCCGCATCCAGCTTCTCCTTTACCTCCTGCGGCGAAAGATGAAGACAATGCTTGTCATAGACGGTGATCTCCTTTCCCTCCACCACTTCCGTTTTCAGGGAAGCAAGACGCTCCTTGTCACAAAAACAGTAATATGCCTCTCCCTTGTCGATGAGCTCCTTGGCATACTTCATGTATATGCCGGTCTTCATGCGCTCACTCTGCACATAAGGGCCGTATCCTCCGTCCTTGTCCGGCCCCTCGTCATGGACAAGCCCGGTCTTCTCAAGGGTCCGGTAAATGATCTCCGTAGCGCCCTCCACAAACCTTTCCTGATCCGTATCCTCAATGCGCAGCATGAAGGTCCCGCCCTCATGCTTTGCGATCAAAAACTCATATAATGCGGTGCGCAGGTTCCCCACATGCATCTTTCCCGTGGGGCTGGGCGCAAATCTTGTCCTGATCTTATTCATGGTCTCCTCCGTTTCCGCGCCGCCAAAAAGCAACGCCTTTTTGTATCCTGAACATTTATTTTATCCTTTTCCGCCGGAAACTGCAATCCATTTTCGAAAAAAGGGAGCAGAAAAGTGTTACAATTCAGCCTGCGCTGCGGAGGCAAATCCCTTAAAATAGCGATCCATGCCTCCCTGAAACCGATCGGCGCTGGTGACGGCGCGGACGCCGAGACGGCTGTCCTTCCAGGCGAAATCCAGATGCAGGCTGCCCAGCTCCTCATCCGTGATATGGCACTGGAAAAAGAAATGCCCCATTTTCCAGTACCCGCGGCATTCGCATCTCATGTCCGTAAGCAGGAATTTTTGCTCCAGCCACTCCCCCTCCCGGAAGGAAAACCGGAAAGCCTCCGCCGCGTCCGAGACCTTTACCTCCAAAAGCCCCTGCTCCCAGTCGAAGAGGACGCTCTCCCACCCCATCTTATTGGGATAACAGGTAAATCTCTTTCCCTGGATACGGCTTTTCAGCCGGTCCGTTTCCTCCCGCCAGGCCAGATCCTCTTTTTCGCCCGGAAGATCGGTTCCCCGCCCCGGAACCCCGGACAGGGCAGGCTCCCCCTGCCGGCCCTGCTTTTCCACCCAGGGCCAGACCGTCTGATAAAAACAGTCATGAAGGGCCGAAACGCCGTCCGGCGCCCCCAGCGTGTCCGCGATCGTCAGGTAGCATATGCCATATTTTGGAAAACATACGGCCAGCTGGCCGCCCAGGCCGTAAAACGTAAAGCCCTCCTCCCGCGGCATCCAGACAAAATACCCATACCCCATCTTCTCGTCCAGCTTTGGCTGCAGATCCGTTGGCACCTGGGAACGGAGCGCTTCTTCCATAAACGTCCGGGGCAGGAACTGCTTTCCCCCAAGCTTTCCGCGCCCGCAGCACAGCGCCGCCGCCAGCGCCATGTCCCGCAGTGTGCAGAGCATCCCGCTTCCCCCCTGGGAAACCCCCACAGGATCCTCCAGGATATATGCCTCTCTGGAAAATCCCAGTTCATCCAGCATCTCCTGTCTCATATAGTCCAACAGCTTTTTCCCGGTCAGCTTCTCCACCAGCGCAGCCAGCACCAGGGAGGAAGACGTGTCATAGGCAAACACCGTCCCCGGCACATGGTCCGGCTCCACCCGGAAGAAAGACTCCGTCCAGTCATCGCCCGGATAATCCTTATACGTGGTAGTGCCGTGGCAGGTGCGCATAGTCAGCATCTCCCGGATGGTCAGCTCCCGGCACCAGGGATGGGCGCCGCCCTCCGGCAGCTTTTCCGGGAAATAGTCGCAGATAGCATCATCCAGGCCCACCAGGCCGTTCTTTACCAACAGCCCCACGGCCATGGCCACAAAGCTCTTCGTCACCGAGTACATCCTATGCAGCCTGTCCCTGTGGTAGTTCCCATAGTATTTTTCCGCCAGGATGGTCTCCCCCGACAGGATCATATAACCGTAGACCCGGATCTTCCTGCTCTGGAACTGTCTCTCCAGCTCCTCCAGCGCACCGGCTGGTATCCCCCTGTCCTCCGGTCTCCCTTGTTTCCACTCAAACATTTTTTACCTCATTTCCGCGCTGCTCTTTGCGCATAACGAGTTTGTGTCAAGCAGTGCGCGGACACAAATCTCGCGATTGAAAATTTTAATTTTCAATCTTTACACCCCCGTTTCAGCGGGCATTTCTCCCGCCCGCGCCATTCCCGAAGCCGCGCTTACGCGCTTTTCGTCGCTCCGCGACTTCCTTTGCTCAAATTATTTTTAAAAATATGTAAAAATGAATTGTTTATTTTACGCAAATGTATTAGAATGTATACAAGTGTATTCACATTTGATCTCAATTTATCACTGACAGGAGGATGACCATGGAAGGTTTGAGAAACATAACGGAAGAAGATGTTGAGGAGATGTTAAACAAATTGCTGCCTACCATGCCAAACGTCTGCTCCTGTAAGACATGCCGGTTGGATATGGCCACTTACGCTTTAAACCGCCTGAAACCCAATTATGTCCGCTCGGACAAGGGTGCCCTCTTCCACAAGGTAGATCTCTCCTCCTCCGCCCAAGCCAAAACGGATATGCTCGCTACAGTAGTCAATGCCATCAACGTCATCAGCTCACATCCAAACCATGACGTGGCAAATTGATCTTTAAAAGCCTGTTCCATGTACCGCTGCCTGCGGTTTCCCGGAACAGGCTTTTTCATGCCCTGAACCCCGTCCTCCTGCAGTGCGGCCATATTACCAGCTTTTTATAAAGGTGTTGATATAATTATCCAGGCATTTTTTGATGACTTCCACCGCCTCGTCCCGGTTGCCTTTCTCATTCACCGCCGTGGTCTTATTTTCCAGGTTTTTGTACACGGTAAAGAAATGCTCCATCTCCTGCACCACATGGGGCGGCAGTTCGCTGATATCCTGGTAAACGTTATAATAGGGATCGTTGAAGGGAACGGCAATGATCTTCTCGTCGTTCTTTCCGTTGTCCAGCATAGAGATCACGCCGATGGGGTAAGCCCGCACCAGGGTCATGGGCTGCACAGGCTCCGAACAGAGAAGCAGTACGTCAAGCGGGTCTCCGTCGTCACCGAAAGTCCGGGGAATGAAGCCATAGTTTGCGGGATAGTGCGTGGAGGTATGTAAGATCCGGTCCAGGATCAAAAATCCCGTATCCTTATCCAGTTCGTACTTGTTCTTGCTTCCCTTGGCTATCTCAATAACGCAGATAAAATCCGTGGGGGTCACCCGATGGGTGCTGATACTGTGCCAAATGCTTCCGTTCATCTCTTTCATAATCTTCCTCTTTTCCGCCGCCTGGCGCGGCATTTCATTATTCCGCTTCCGTCTTATTCCGCTTCTACCTTATTCCGCTTCCGCCTTATTCCGCTTCAGCCCTGTTCCGCTTCCGCCTTATTCCGCTTCTACCTTATTCCACTTCTATATCCTCAAAAATCACCGGAAGTTTTTCCTTCAGCTCCCGCAACAGCGGAACAGCCACTTCCCTCATCTGGGGATGGGCGGCATTCTCTGTCCTGAGCCGGAAGAAATTTCGCCATTCCCTGTAATTTGCGGTGACGATAAGCTCCGTCTTTGTGCTGTTTGGCAGCACGGACCTGGCGATCTGGGGAGTGGCGCCCAGCTCCAGCATTTTCATGTAATGACGCTCCGCGTCCTGCATGGCCTCATTCCACTCCGCCATCACCGCGTCTATGGCCTCTCCGTCCATTCCCTTCATTTTATTGTCCAGCCGGATCCCGGGGGCAAGATCGATATAATTGACCTCGCTTCCGAACTTGTCAAGAGAATAGTTTACATACCGGGTGCTCTCCTGGGCGAAGGAGGCGATCCTGTGGCGCACGATCTCATGAGACACCCCCCTGTCCACCGTAAATCTCACCGCAAGGGTCGAATGCTCCAGCATGGCCTCATGCCCCCTGCCGATCAGCATCTTTACAAATTTCTTTGCGCTCTCGCCGTCCTCCGTGATCTTTCCCTCGCTCTTGTAGCAGACGCGCCCGATGCGCTCGATATGCTGCAGTTCCAAGAGCCCTCCCTCCGAGATAGGTGTCAGGATCTCATACCCTGCTTTCAGACTTTTCATAAAATATAAGCTCACCCTTTCCCTTAGATTGTGTTTCTGTTGCTTTTATGCTGTATTTATCTTGCAATCATCCTATATTTATCCCATATTCTTATCCGTATACCCCATCGCTTTCGCGGTCCTGCGCTGTTTTTCCCCGCCGTTTCTTTTCTGCCATTTTAAACCAAAATCCTCCCGGCCGCAAGACAAAACCCGCAGGCTCCCTATTCCCGCACCTGCCCGCTGCCGCAGATGACATACTTATAGGAAGTCAGCTCCTTTAAGCCCATAGGCCCCCTGGCGTGGAGCTTCTGGGTGCTGATGCCGATCTCCGCGCCAAAGCCGAACTCAAAGCCGTCCGTGAACCGGGTAGAGGCGTTCCAGTAGACACAGGCGGCATCCACCTGATCCAAAAACTGCATGGCCGCCTCCCTGTCTTCCGTCACGATACAGTCCGAATGCTTCGTGTGATACCGGTTGACATGCGAAATGGCTTCCTCCAGGGAATCCACCGTCTTTACGGAAAGGATATAGTCCAGATACTCCGTGCCGTAGTCTTCCTCCGTAGCCGGCACACAGCCCGGGAGGATCTCCCGGGTCCGCTCGTCCCCCCGCAGCTCCACCTTCTTTTCCTCCAGCGCCTCCCGCAGCTTCGGCAGGAATGCCTCCCGGACGGCGCTATGCACCACCAGGGATTCGCAGGCATTACAGACGCCGATCCGCTGGGTCTTGGCGTTGAAGATGATCCTGACCGCCATGTCCAGGTCCGCGTCCTTATCCACATATATGTGGCAGTTCCCGGTTCCGGTCTCGATCACGGGAATGGTGCTGTTCTCCACCACGCTGCGGATCAGGCCCGCGCTTCCCCGGGGGATGAGGATATCCACGTAATCCTTCAGCTTCATAAATTCCACAGTGACCGCCCGATCCGTATCTTGGATCAGCTGGATCACATCCCCGGGAATCCCACTCTCCTCCATGGCCTCCCGCAGGACCTTCACAATGGCGATATTGGAATTTATGGCATCGCTGCCGCCCTTCAGGATCACCGCATTTCCCGTCTTGAAGCAGAGGCCGAAAGCATCCGCCGTCACATTGGGCCTGGCCTCATAGATGATCCCGATCACCCCCAGCGGAACTCGGACTTTTCGGATCTTCAGCCCGTTCGGCCGCTCAAATTCCTCCATGCACTCCCCGATAGGATCCGTAAGACCTGCGATCTGCCTGAGCCCTTCGGCCATGGCTCCTATGCGCTTGGCGTCCAGCCTGAGCCGGTCCTGAAGCCCCTGCTTCATGCCGTTGGCCCTGGCCGCATCCAAATCTTTTTCGTTGGCGGCAAGTATCTCCCCTTCCCGCTCCTCCAGCCGCGCCGCCGCCGCAAGCAGCGCCCGGTCCTTCTCCTCCGCGGCCAATTTCTGCAGCGGCAGCGTAACCGCCACAGCGCGTTCTCCCATTTTGCGAAGATCCGTCATATCCCCTTACTCCTTTCCCGGCTTCCGCCCTAAAAAAGCAGCACCTGGCAGGGCCTGATATCCCTTTCCCTGACAGGTATCGGCCCCTCCGTCCTCTGGCACCGGAACCCCACCGCCAGAGAGCGCAGGCACAACTCCTTCTTATCCGCGAGAAATGTATCATAAAACCCGCGCCCATATCCCAGCCGGTTCCGCTCCCCGTCAAAAGCCACCCCCGGCATCAGCAAAAGCGTCCGTTCCGCTTCCTCGGGCCGAAAACAATATTCCCCGGCCCCTTCCGGCGGCTCCGGTATCCCCTTATACCCCGGTTTCAGCTCGGACAGCTCTGTCAGCCTGAAAAATTTCATGACGCTTTTTTCCGACGCATCCATCACTTTTGGGACATAGAGCTTTTTCCCCAGCCGCAGTGCCTCTCCCAAAAGCTCCCGGGTCGGGATCTCGCTGCCGTATCCAACGAATCCCAGGATCGTCTCCGACCGATAGAACCACTGGTGGCCCAATAGCCGCTCTGTCATCAGCAGGGCGGCCCTCTGCCGTTCCTCCCGGCTCAGCGCCTCCCGCCTTTGCAGCGCCTCCCGCCGGAACCGCCGCCTTGCCTCACAGCTTGTCTCGTTCCTACTGTCCATGTTTTTTTAACTTCTCCCTGGTCCCGTCAGGGTACTGGATCACGATGCTCTCCAGCTGATTTTTCATATTTGCCCGAATGCTGTCCAGATATTCCCGCCGAAGCCGGGCCTGTTCCTCCCGTTCTTCCGGGCTTAAGCCCTGCCCCTGGGATTTGTGATACAGTTCATTGATACGCGCGATCCGCTCATCCATATTCATTATCTGTCACCGTCCCGTCAGTTCTTATGCAGGTTGCCCACATATCCGGGCAGATCGAATCCCTCGTCTTTCTTTGCCACAAACAGAGTTCCCTCCGGGCTGCCGTCCAGGAGCCTGTGCAGGATCCCGATGTCCGCGCTGTTGGCTATGACCATGTCCACGCCGGACTTTGTGGCGATCTTCGCCGCGGTCAGCTTGGTATTCATGCCGCCCGTTCCCACGCTGCTTCCCGTGCTGCCCTTCCCCATCTCCATCAGTTCCTCCGTCAGCTCATCCACCTGAGAGATGAACCTGGCATCCGGGTGGATCCTGGGGTCGTCGGTGTACAACCCGTCAATATCCGAAAGCAGGATCAGCAGATCCGCCTCCACCAGCGCGGCCACCACCGCCGAAAGCGTATCGTTATCGCCAAACTCGATCTCATAAGTGGCGATGGTATCGTTTTCGTTTACTATGGGGATCGCCCCCATCCCAAGAAGCTCCGAAAAAGTATTGTGGGCGTTATATCGGTTCAGATTGTCTACCACGGTGTTCTTTGTCATCAAAATCTGCGCGGCCACCTGATTGTACTCCGCGAACAGCCTCTGGTACGTCATCATCAGCCTGGCCTGACCCACGGCGGAGCATGCCTGTTTTACCGCCAGCGACTCCGCCTTGCTGTCCACACGTATCTCTTTCCGGTTCAGCGCGTTCTTTCCCGCCGCTATGGCCCCGGATGTCACCAGGATCACTTCCCTGCCCCGGTTCCTGATATCGCTGAGTTCCCGCACCAGCTTCTCCATGCGGATATAGTCCATATCTCCCGTCTCCCTGTGGGTCAGGGAGGAAGACCCGATCTTTACTACGATCCGCCTCTTGCCCTTCATTTGTTCCCTCAACGTGCCCATCCCATCCTTCCCCTTTCCGGAAATCGACGCTGTTCCAAAAACCACACCCTATTTTACTTTATTTTCCTCCACCCGTCAATGCGAAAGTCAGACAAGGACAAGTTCCCCACAACAGTTCAGCCAGCCGCCTGATTTGACGGAAAATCGTGCTCGCACGAATTTTCCGTCATGTCTGGCGGCTGAGGGAGCGCTTTTTTGTGAGCAAAGGAAGTCGCGGAGCGACGAAAAGCGCGTAAGCGCGGCTTTGCGAATGGCGCGGGCTGAACTGTTACAGTTCCCCGCAACCCCCCGCTATTGCCTCCGCCACCCGCAGGCCGTCCATGGCGGCAGAGGTGATCCCGCCCGCATAGCCTGCGCCTTCCCCACAGGGATACAGCCCCCGAACGTCGGACTGCAGGGAAGCGTCCCGCTGGATCCTGACCGGCGAGGAAGTCCTGCTCTCCACGCCGGACACCAGCGTCTCCGGCCTGTCGAATCCCTTAATCTGCCGTCCGAAAACCTCCATCCCCTCCACAAAGGCCCGGTTGCAGGCGGGAGGCAGGATCCGGCTCACATCCGCCCACACATAGCCGCCCTTGCACTGGGGCATCCATCCCGCCATCTCCCCTTCCGGCCGCCCGGTCCCGTCCAGCGACTCCCCGGGCCGCACTTTCCCGTAGAAATCCCCATACCGCTGAACAGGTATCTTTCCCCCGCCCAGCTCATAGGCCCTCTCCTCCAGCCGCCTCTGGAACGCCACGCCCGCCAGCGGATGCCCGGAGCCAAAATCTTCCGGCGTCACCGACACGATCACCGCGCTGTTTGCGTTTTTCCCGTCGCGGCCGCTGTAGCTCATCCCGTTTACAGCCGTCCTTCCGGCTTCCGAGGATGCGTTCACGACATACCCTCCGGGGCACATGCAGAAAGAGTACACCCCTCTTCCGTCAGAAGCTTTGGCGGCCACCTTGTAAGCCGCCGCCCCCAGCGCCCCCGGATCCGCCTTCCCGTACTGGCTGATATTGATCATCTCCTGGGGATGCTCCACGCGCAGCCCCACCGCAAAGGATTTTGCCGCCATGGGCACCCCCTTCTCATAGAGCATGGAAAAGGTATCCCTGGCGCTGTGGCCGCAGGCCAGCACCAGACGGTCGCAGGGGATAAATTCTTCCCCGTTTACCGTCACCCCCGCTACCCGGCCGTTCTCCGTCTCTATGGCTGTCACGCAGCTGGAAAAACGCACTGTGCCGCCAAGCCTCAGGATCTCCTGCCGCATCCGGGCCACCACCTGGCAGAGCACATCGGTGCCGATATGGGGCTTCGCCTCGTACCGGATGCTCTCCTTGGCGCCAAACCGGACCAGCGTCTCCAGCACCTGGCCGTTCCTGCCGTCCTTGTCCTTCACCAGGGTATTCAGCTTGCCGTCGGAAAACGCCCCCGCTCCGCCCTCTCCAAACTGGACATTGGATCCCGGGTCAAGCAGCCCTGTCTCCCAGAACCGGTCCACATCCTGTCTGCGCTCCTCCACGCACTTTCCCCGCTCCAGCAAAAGAGGGCGGTAACCGTACAGCGCCAGATAATATCCGCAGAACAAACCCGCCGGCCCCATCCCCACAATGACCGGGGGATGAGCCGACGGCCTGTTTCCCGGCGCGGGGAAACGATAGGGCTGTGGATCCGCCCGGCTCACCAGATTCCCCTTCCCCTTAAATCTCGCCAGGATCCGCTCCTGATTTTTCACTTCCACATCCAATGTATATATGTAAAAAAGCTCCGGCTTCTTCCGCGCGTCTATGGACTGCCTCACGATAGCCACTTTTGAGATATCCCCCGGGGAGACCCGGAGCACCTCAGCCGCCCGCTTTTTCAGCCCGGCCTTCTGTTCCGCTATTCCCACTTTTACCTGATGCAGACGCAGCATGTCCTCACTCCTCCCGGGCCGTAGCCGCCATGGCGGCAAGATAGCCGCTGCACCACGCCCACTGCAGGTTGTACCCGCCGCACTTGCCGTCCACGTCCAGGATCTCCCCGGCGAAATAGACCCCCGGCGCCTTCAAGGATTCCAGCCGGTCCGTCACTTCCGCCAGCGGAACGCCCCCTGCCGTGACCTGCGCGTTTTCAAAGGGATTGCTTCCCACGATATGTAGCCTCCACTGCCTGCACAGCCCATAAGCCTTTTTCAAAAGCCTTTCCTCCGCCTTTTCCTTGTCGGTGTTCGCGCCAAGGCCGGAAAGCCGGATCAGCATGGCCATCAGCTTCTTGTGCAGCATACCTGTGAAATATTCCTCCACGCTCCGGTTCCCCTGAAGCAGCAGTTCCCTGGAAGCATATAGCCTGTCATACTCTTCGGGGCTGTAATCCGGCAGGAAATCCACACATGCCTCCACCTCTTTCCCCTCCGCCAGCAGATAATTCACCACACGGCTGATCTGGAACACCGGGATACCCGACAGGCCATACTCCGTGATCTGCAGTTCGCCCCGCTCCTCCGCCACACACGCCCCGTCGGAATAGATGGAGATCCGGGCGTCGGCCCTGACGCCGGCCACGCTCCTCAAATAGTCTTCCCGGCACCGGAGCTGTACCAGCGCGGGCACGACCGGCACCAGGCTGTGGCCCAGCATCCGGGCCAGCTCGTATCCGCTGCCGTCGGACCCCGTTGACGGCGCCGCCTTCCCGCCGCAGGCCAGGATCACCTTGTCGAACGTAAAGGATTCGCCGTTTCCCTGCACCGTGATCTTCCCTGTGCGGCGGTTCCGCTTTATGGCATCCACCTTGCATGACGTGATCTCATACACATGCAGTTCCCGCATCTCCAGCCGCAGCGCGTCCTGCACTACCGCTGCCTGTTCGCATGCCGGATACAGGTAGCCGTTTTTCTCTTTCAGCAGTACGCCGATCCCCTGGAAGAAAGAGACCGTCTCGTCGGTGCCAAACTGTTTCAGGAACCGTTCCAGCCGTTCCGGCTGCCCGCAGTAATATTCCGACACATCCAGCTTCCGGTTGCCCAGGTTGCATTTGCCGTTTCCGGTGGAGAGAAGCTTTTTCCCGACCCGCATATTTCCCTCCAGCAAAGTGACCCTTGCCCCCTGACGCGCTGCCGTAATGGCCGCCGCCATGCCGGCCGCGCCTCCCCCTACGATCCCAATACTGATCATCGACATTTTATGCCGCCTCCTCTGCCTGAATTTTTCTTCCGGTGCGCTCCCTTCCGGGGCATCCCCGCCGCCCCCTAGCCGCTCCCCCGCCGCAAAGATCCCGCCGCGGAGGCCCCGGCGCCTTCCCGGCGCCTGCGCCGCCGCGTCACGACGAATAGGTCTCAAGGAAGTTGTAAAGCGCCTCCTCATTCTCCACCCACATCATCTGGATGATCTCCTGCTGCACCTCCCGGGGCAGGGAATCCAGTGAAATGTTGGTCTCGATATAAACCGTGCTCTGATCCTCCAGGTACACCAGCACCCGATTGTCAAAGACTGCGAGATAAAAGCTGGAACTGGGCTGGACATACCTGTAGTTCATCTGGACGACCACCCGCTCCCGGGCAAAGGAGATCACCTCCAGCCCCACAAACCCCCGCTCCAGCTCCTTAAGGGGCGGAGACATGGCGTAGGTATCCATGGCCGCCAGGAACTGCTCCCTGTTCATGCCCACATACTTGTCCGGCAGCTCCCATACCGTCTCCACCGTCGTATGGCGCAGCACATCGTTCTCCTCCAGCACATACTCCGTGCCCACGTAGAGAGTCTCGGAATCGGAGGAAACCTGCAGCGGATCCGGATCCTCTTCCTCCGGCTGGCCGCTCTCCGCGCGGCCGTTCCCCTCCGGCGCCCCGCCCGTATCTCCCTGCACTCCGTCTCCGGCAGGGCCAGCCGTCCCCGCCCCAGGAGACGGGGCGGCTTCGGCCCGAATGCCGTAACTCTCCTGCCGATCCGACATTTCCGGGTAAAAATACCGCATATACTGGATCCCCACATAAAACCCGACGGTCAGCATCGTCAGCGGATATATAAAAAATAAGCCGATACCTTTTACAAATTTCATACTGCTCTCCTGGTCTTTGCAATCAGTATCAGCCAATTTTTAAGGTTTTATACATCTTCTTTCAGAATACCCGAAGCATCTGCCCCAGGGAACGGAGCACCCTGCCGCCCGGGATCGTCTCCAGTTCCTGCTCCCGGAAGGAGCGCAGCAGCAAAAGGGCCGCCCAATACAGCGCCATACTCACCACAAACGCCACCACAAGCGTCACCGCGTTCCCAAGATGCGGCGTCAGCACCCTGCCCAAAAGCGTACAGACAAGCCCCATCACAACGGCGCAGCCCGCGGGGAGCAAAAAACTCCGGAGCCAGTCCGGCTGCACACGAATCTGCCTGAAAGCCAGCGCTCCCAGCAGCACACACAGCACACCGAGCCCCAGGAGTCCTGCGTAAACCAGGGAAAGGATCCCCGCCCTCCCCGTGTTCAGGAGGGCCGTGGCAGAGATCACGTATACCACATCCGCCGCGCCCACCGCGCCGAGGGCCGGTATCTTATTGCCCGTCATGTTTAAAAACCGCAGGAAAAACAGGGACAGCGCCAAGAGAAGCACCGCGAAGCTCCCGCCCTGCATCATCTTCCGCACCGCGTCCTCCTGCCCCGCGCCGAAGGCCCCGGCAAGCTGAGACGCCATTACCGCCAGAAATGTAAAACAATATATCCCATGGACCACGGCCATATGCACACCGCTCTGAAAGATGGTCCTGGCGAACCTCTGCTCGTCCTTCCTGAGGCAGCTCACGGCCCTGCCGCATAACGGCAGCAGGACGGTCAGGATAAGCGCGGCGCAGATCCCGCACAGCACCCAGTACACTGCCACATAGGCTCCGTACTGCGCGGCCTGCTCCTGTCCGGCGCCGCTCTTTCCGAAGAACACGAACCCAAGGGGGATGGGCAAAAACAGCAGCAGATTTGTGAGCCACTGCCACCCGCGGCCCGCATACAGGGCCCTGGCGCTATCCAGAAGCGAATCCGCAGACCGCATCCCCTCCAGGGAGACATTCCCCCTCCCTCTTCTGTTCCCCCGGTAGAGCAGCCCCAGGAACAAGACGATAAACAGCTCGGACACAGTGACGGCGATGCCAATGCCGACGCCCCCATACATGGAGGAAAAACTTTCCTCCGCAAGCAGCCGGCTCACCTTCCCGCCATACTCCCCCAGCATCTTCCCAAACAGCAGGCCGAAGCCCAGGATCAGCAACTGGCGCAGGATCCCTGCCGCCGCCCGGGGCATCTCTGTCCCCTCCCCCTGGAAATAGCCCAGCAGCACCGCCGATATGGAGCGCAGGAACAGGGCGGGGGACATTACCATCAAAATAAAGGTACCGTAGGGGATCCGAAAGACCGACCGGGAGATCCAGTCCGCCCCCGCCAGCAGCAAAAGGCTTCCCGCCAGCCCGAAAAACGCCTGAAGGATAAACACATTCCGGCTAAGACGGGCCGCGTTCCGGTTCTGCCCCTTTGAATTTCTTGACCGGATCAGCCGGCCCAGCGTATCCGTCACGCCGCCGCTTACCATAAGCCACGCCGCCGTCAGCGTTTCCACCGCGGACGCCACATAGGCCGCGCCGTTATACCCCGTCAGCCGTGCCACCACAGCCAGCGTGAGCAGCGTCAATATCATCGAGACAGCCTGAAGCTGCCTTCTTCTCACTTCCACCTGGTTCATCCGCCGTCCCTCGACCTGTCAATCTCTTGTGATCCCCATTGTCTCCAGTATCTCTTCCTGTTTTCGTTCCATCACCAGGGCCTCTTTCTTTTCCATATGGTCATAGCCACAAAGATGGAACATGCTGTGAGCCACAAGAAACGCCAGCTCACGGCGCAGGCTGTGCCCGTATTCCGCCGCCTGGGCCTTCATCCTGTCCACGGAGATACAGATATCGCCCAGCTGCAGTTCCCCCGTATCCGGGTCAAAATAGTCGGCCTCCCGGTCCTCCGGGACATAGAACTCCCCCGGCCTCTCAAAATCCAGGCTGGGAAACGACAGCACATCCGTCTCACGGTCCGTCTGCCGATACTGCCGATTCAGCTCGCGTATGCCGGCGTCATCCGTCAGCAACAGGTTGACTGCCGCCTCATAAGGACAGCCCTCGGCCTCCAGCACATTCCGGCAGACCTGTTCCGCCGTCTCCTCCACGGAAAAGGGAAATTCTTCTTCGGTTTCATTCTCAACGCAAAAAGTCATAATATAGCTTTTCCTCCTTGAAGAGCCGCTGCATCCGGCGGAACTCCCCTATGGTGATCCCGCATTGGTCCAGCCCGCCGCCGGACAGGAGGCCCTCAAAGATGCCGTCCACCAGCAGGTCATAATCCACCTCTTCCCCGGGATCCTTCTCAAACTTTCCGCTTACGGCGGTCACCACCGCCTCCGCGCAGATCAGGACCGCCGTCTCCTTGCGGACCACCGGCTTTCGATCCCTCTCCCGGTATTCCTCCAGTATTTCTCTGGCCGCGGGCGGGAACTTCTTTTCCAGCGGGAACCCGTTTTCCGCCGCCATCTCCTCCAGCCGTCCTCCCAGCCGGTAATAATAGCCGGCGCATTTTAAAGCGTCCGCGTCCAGCGTGAGCCGTGCGGCGATCCGCTCACAGAAATACGTGGTGTGGACGGCATACATATATTCCTTCCTGTTCTCCTCCCGGAACCTGGCCAGCACGGGATTCTCCGTATCGTTGATATCCAGGTAATCCTCCCGGTGCTGGTACACCACCATGGAGGAAAACAATTTCAGGCATCCCACCAGAAGGATCCCGCTGATGATCATATTCGCCGCGGGGATCACGAACAGCTCCGGGTCCAGCCTTGCGTTGGCGGTCAGCACAACATTTGCGGTCTCACAGACCAGCAGGCACAGGATGGACAAAAAGAACGGGATCCCGAATTTAAAATCCCTCTCCAGCCGCCTGAACAGGGTCACGGAGAAAGCGCCGCAGACCAGGTACAACACCAGCCCTTCCGCCGAGCCGCTCAGGGTCGCAGAGACCGCCAAAAGCATCGTGGCGGCAAGCATCCCCGTACTCATATTGCTGAACAGCGCCAGCATCACATAGACCAGCAGGTAAGGCCATCCCGCCACCGGCAGGAAGCCGCAGGCAAAAGCGATCGCAAGCCCAATTCCCATGCACAGCCAGAACCGGAACACATGCTCCCCGTTGTTATAATCCAGCTCCCCCCACAGGTACGCCCTGCGGAAATGATATCCCGTGACGGCAAGCCCCAGCACAGTCATCACGCATCCGCCCAGGAGCTTGTCCGCCGCCATCTGCCGGATGCCGCCCAGGAACCACATGCCGGCCCCGCCCAGTATTAAAATCGCAAGCTCCGCCGGAAACAGCTTCCAGCCGGGCTTTCTTCTATTTTCTGCCATATCTTTCTCTGTTTCTATATTTTTCTTTTGCCTCATAGTCTTCGTAGGCTTTCACGATCCGCTGTACCAGAGGGTGACGCACCACATCCCTGCTTGTCAGGTTGCAGAAGGCAATATCGTCGATCTTCCCCAGGACCCTGGCGGCCACGTCCAGCCCGGACTTCGTCCCCGTGGGAAGGTCTTTCTGGGTGGCGTCCCCCGTGACCACCACCTTTGACCCGAACCCGATACGGGTCAGGAACATCTTCATCTGGGCGGGGGTGGTATTCTGGGCCTCATCCAGGATGATATAGGCGTTGTCCAGCGTCCGGCCCCGCATGTAGGCCAGGGGCGCCACCTCCACAAGCCCCTTTTCCATGTTTTTCAAAAAGCTTTCCGCCCCCATGATCTGGTACAGGGCGTCATAGAGCGGGCGCAGATAAGGATCCACCTTGCTCTGAAGGTCGCCGGGCAGAAATCCCAGCTTTTCCCCTGCCTCGATGGCGGGCCGGGTCAGGATGATCCTGCTCACCTCGTCGTTTTTAAAGGCGGTGATGGCCATGGCCATAGCCAGGTACGTCTTTCCCGTACCTGCGGGCCCAAGCCCGAAGACGACCATATTTTTCCGCATGGCGTCCACATATGCCTTCTGCCCCAGTGTCTTTGGCTTGATCGGTTTCCCGTTTACCGTGTGGCAGATACAGTCGGAGTCTATCTCCGCGATCACATTTTCCTGTTCTTCCATTCCCATCGTGATAGCGTAATCCACGCTCTGCTCCTCTATCTCGTTTCCTCTCTCCGAAAGGATCGCCAGCTGGCCCAAAACGCCGGCCGCCCTTTTCACCATATCCTCCCGGCCGGTGACTGTGACGCCGCCGTTGCGGTCCACAACGGCCACTCCAAAATCCCGCTCCAACTTCTTCACATACGCGTCCTGCATTCCGAAGATCTTCCTCAGATGTTCCGACGGAATGTCAAGCTTCTGGGAGTATTCCTTTTCATTGTCCATTTTCCTGTGTCTCTCCGATATCCGATATTTCGGTGGCGGCACTTTTCCCCACGGGCTCCCGCACAAGAAATTCCCCGCTCAGGACCCACCCATCGCCATTTATATCTATTTTAACATTTTTTTCAATAATTTGTACCCCTTTTTCCTTCAAACTTGTAAGAAATAAGATTAATTTTTCGTTAAGGGCCTCTTTTGCCTCCTCCCGGGTATATCGGCACTCCACATTCTGATATTCCCGGTAAGTATAAGTTCCCAGCGCCGCCGGGATCGAAAGCTTCTGGAAAAGCAGCGGCGCGCTCTCCCGGATCAGGCTGTCATACACCAGATACGGCCTATCCTGCGGGAGCCTGAGCTGCCGGCTTCCCAGCCGGAGGTAGACTTTCTTTTTCTCACGGCCGGTATACACTTTTTTTATGTAGTCGAAGGGGAGGGTTTCCTGAAAGGCGACCCTGTGCTCCAGGATAATGTCCGCGTCCGCGGTCACATAGTGGTACTCCCGGAGGGTTGCATCGTCGTTATAGATGGGGATCTTCCCTTCCACTAAAATACTCCCCTCCTCCACCGCGTCCCCGATGGCCACCGCCGGGACGCCGCTTCGGACGATCATGGACACCACGGTTCCCGCGTATTCGGACACAAGGTCCATGCCTTCCTGCTTCTCCTCCCGCTCCGGTATGACGGGCGTGTCATTTTCTTTGATGTCAATGGCCAGCCTGGTACCGGTAAGCTTTGCGGAAGCCCATGTGATCTGCGGGAACTGCCTCCGGATCTTCTTTTCCAGCTCCTCGATATCCAGGTCCTCCTTTTCCATGCCGATCATGACGTGGCAGTCCTCCAGGAAGCTGTCAAACACATCCCGGGTGATCTGATAATTTCCGTTCAGTTCAATGCTCCAGACATACCGGGAGGACCAGAACCAGAAAAAGACCGCCAGGAACAGCCCGGCCACAAACACCTTCCGCTTCATCAGCCCCGGCAGAAAAAAGGGTAGTCCATATCGTTCCAATACGGCTACCCTTGTTCCCGTCTTCCTCACGATGGGCCGCAGCGCCCAGAACCCCTTGAGGTTGATGCACATATAGTATACGTCTCCCTCCCGCCGGATATCCCACAGCAGGATCCCCCGGTTGCTGCACAGGTTCATAAAGCGCTCCGGCGAAAATCCCCACACCCGAATGCGCAGATACCCTTTCAGATACTTCAATAACTCGATCATGGCCCATCCTCTTTACCGTCTGCCTTCCCTATCCCGCCATCCTCCGTTTTCCGCCGTCTCACAGGTATCTCACGCAGGCGATGCAGCCGCTGATCTTCATATCCTCGTTGGTATAGTAATCGATGGAGAGCCTGCTCCCCTCAAAGCAGACCTGGCAGGTCTTTCCCTGAAGCAGGATCTGGCACTCCGTGTATTCCAGGATACCCCGGTAATTTTCGATCCATGCCTCATGGGAGCCTGTGAGCGTGACCTTTAAAGCTCCCATGAGAATGTCCTTAGGAAGCTTCAGTGACTCCACCAGCGATTCCTTCTGCTGACTGTGTTCTCTGTTCTTTCTCATGTTTCATTTATATTACCGCATGTGAAAAACTATGCAGGATGCGCCTCTCCGATCACCGCCCGGATCAGCGGCCTCTTCGCCGGCTCCTTTTCCGAGATCCTGCATGCCGCCAAAAACCGCTCCGCCGCCTGCTCCGCCCGGCCGGGGTCGTTGGCGTGGATCACGGCCAGGGCCTCGCCCCGTTTCACGGGATCACCCACTTTTTTACACAGGACAAGGCCCACCGACAGGTCGATTTTGCTCTCCTTCGTCTCCCGGCCGCCCCCCAGGAGCAGAGAGCACATCCCCACCTCGTCGCAGACAATGCGGCTTACATATCCTTCCGCGGGAGAGGCCACCTGCAGGGTCAGATCCGCTTTCGGCAAAAGGGAGGGATCGTATACCGCCCGGCTGTCCCCGCCCTGCGCTTCCACAAATTCCGCCATCTTCTCCAGGGCGCTGCCGTCGGCGACAGCCTTTTCCAGGGCCTCCCGGGCCTGTTTTTCCGTCTCCGCCTTTCCGCCCGCAAGCAGCATCCGGCTTCCCAGCGCCAGACACAGCTCCGTAAAGTCCGCCGGGCCCCGGCCCCGCAGGGTCTCAATGGCCTCCTTTACCTCCAGGGCGTTCCCCACCGCGTATCCCAGGGGCTGATCCATGTCGGAGATCACCGCCACCGTCTTCCTTCCGGCCCGGGTGCCGATCTTCACCATTTCCTCCGCCAGGGCCCTGGCATCCTGTTCCTCCTTCATAAACGCCCCGCTTCCGGTCTTCACATCCAGCACGATGGCATCTGCCCCCGCGGCAAGCTTCTTGCTCATGATCGAGCTGGCGATCAGCGAAAGGTTGTCCACCGTCGCCGTCACATCCCGCAGGGCGTAAAGCTTCTTGTCCGCCGGCGCCAGGTCCGCGGTCTGGCCCATGATGGCAATACCGATGCGGTTTACATTTCCGATAAACTGCTCCCTGCTGAGAGCGGTGGTAAATCCCGGAAAGCTCTCCAGCTTGTCGATCGTTCCCCCGGTATGCCCAAGGCCCCTTCCGCTCATTTTCGCCACAGGGATCCCGCAGGCCGCCACCATGGGCGTCAGGGCCAGGGAAGTCTTATCCCCCACGCCTCCGGTGCTGTGCTTATCCACCTTCACCCCACGGATGGCCGTCAGGTCCAGCATATCCCCGCTGTGAGCCATGGCCATGGTGAGCGCGGCGGTCTCCCGCTCTGTCATCTTCTGAAAATAAACGGCCATCATCAGCGCGGAAGCCTGATAATCCGGAATGCTCCCCGAAGTATATCCCTCCACGAAGAAACGGATCTCTTCTTCCGACAGCTCCCCGCCGTTTCTTTTTTTCAGGATGATGTCATACATTCTCATGCTTTTCCCTCTTCCTCCTTCCCGGCCCGTCCAGGGGGTCTGCCGCGGCCTAAGCCCTCGCTCAGCCCTCCACCCCGACCTGCCTGCAGATCCCCAGGAGGCAGCATCTTTCGCAGTAAGGCTTTGTCCTGGCAGTGCACACCGCCCTTCCGTGATCCACCAGCCTATGGCAGAAATCGTTTCCCTCCTGAGGGGGGATCAGCTCCCACAGGGCTTTCTCCACTTTTGCGGGCTCCTTGACGCCGTCCACAAGCCCCATCCGGTTTACCAGGCGGATACAGTGGGTATCCGTGACGATGGCCGGCCGCCCAAACACGTCTCCCATGATCAGGTTCGCGCTTTTTCTGCCGACCCCCGGCAGCGCCAGGAGCTTGTCAAAATCGTCCGGCACATTTCCGCCGTATTCGTCCCGCAGCACTTTCATACAGGCGCTGATATCCCGGGCCTTGCTGTGCCCCAGGCCGCAGGGATGCACAATCTCCTCGATCTCCTCCACCGGTGCGGCGGCAAGGGCGTCCACATCGGGGAACTTTTCATACAGCTTTTCCACTACTACGTTTACCCTGGCATCCGTACACTGGGCCGCCAGCCTCACGCTGACAAGCAGCTTCCACGCCTGATCGTAATCCAGCGTACAGACCGTGTCCGGATATTCCCGTTTCAGCCTCTCCACGATCTCCAGGGCCCTCTGTTTTTTAGTCATGCTCTCACACTCTCTTCCGCGTATCCTTCCGCGTATCTTCCCGCGAATTTACCTGCCGCATCCCCATATGCCTATGGTTTGAAACTTCTCTTTGCAGCCATTTTACGCATCATGCCCGCATGATACGTCATTTGTGATAGGGCTCGCCGCTCAGGATCCGAAAAGACCGGTAGATCTGTTCACAGAGGATCACCCGCATCAGCTGGTGCGGGAAAGTCATATCCGAAAAGCTGAGCGCAAAATCCGATCTGGCCCGCACGGAAGCATGAAGCCCCAGGGATCCGCCGATCACAAAGGTGATATGGCTGACCCCCTTCACCGTCAGGTCCCGCATCCACTCCGCCAGCCCCACAGACGACAGCTTCTTCCCCTGGATCTCCAAAGTACACACAAAGGATCCCGCCCGGATCCGGTCCAGGATCCGGGCGGCCTCCCGTTCCATGATCTTCTCGCAGAGGAGCTGGCCCGCGCCCTCCGGCGTCTTTTCGTCGTCCACCTCGACGATCTCCAGCCTGCAATACTTACTCAGCCGCCTGGCATACTCCTCCACGGCTTCCCGATAAAACTTTTCCTTCAGCCTGCCCACACAGACAAGAGTTACCTTCATGTCAAACTTCCGCATCCTCAAAAATAATGTCGTAAACCTGGTCTTCCACAAACTGTTCCAGGAAACCCTGATCCAGATTTACGAACTGGTGGTTCAGCCGTTCCCTGAGATAAGCGGTGCGGTTCAGATAGATCACCTCGTCCGGCAGCCCCTCCCTGTCGATCTTTTCGTCGATCTCCTCCGCTTTCAGGTTCTCCCGGCACCATTCCAGCATGGTACTGCGGAGGGAATTTTCGGATTCCGCCTTTCTGGCAAAGAAGCTGGCGCTCCTGATCGATATGACCCCCTGTACAAGGAACAGCAGGAAAACGGCGCCCGTCACCCCGTAAAACTCATAGAAGCTGCCCGGCCGCAGGGGTATCACACCCAAAATGCCCAGCACCACAAACGCCAGCCCCAGGATGCCAACCGCCAAAAACACCCAGCCGGATGACCTGTTGTCGCTGGCTTTCTGGGAACTGTCCTGATAAAAGGGGCCGTCCTGCCGCTGCTCTTCGATCAGCCTGCATCCGCACTTATCGCAAATGGCAGCGCCTTCCCCGTATTCCCTGTTACATTTTGGACACCAAGGCATGACCGCACCCCCTTTGGTATATCAATCAGAAAACCGATTATTTCCCGCTCAAGTATTGGTCTATGCCTTTTGCGGCCGCCTTTCCCGCGCCCATGGCCAGGATGACGGTCGCCGCTCCGGTGACCGCGTCGCCGCCGGCATAGACCCCTTCCTTGGTGGTCCTGCCGTCCTGCTCGTCAGCCACGATACATTTCCATCTGTTGGTTTCCAGCCCCTCCGTGGTGGAAGAGATCAGGGGATTGGGGGAAGTGCCTAACGACATGATCACCGTATCCAGCTCCATGACGAACTCGGACCCCGGAACCTCCACAGGGCGCCTTCTGCCGGAATCGTCCGGCTCCCCGAGCTCCATCCTGATACATTTCATCCCGGTAACCCAGCCCTTGTCATCACAGAGGATCTCGGTGGGGTTGGTGAGCAGGTCAAAAATGATCCCCTCCTCTTTCGCGTGGTGCACTTCCTCCACTCTGGCGGGAAGCTCTTCCTCGCTGCGCCGATATACGATATGTACCTCCGCACCCAGGCGCAGCGCTGTCCTCGCCGCGTCCATAGCCACGTTCCCGCCGCCCACCACGGCAACTTTCCTGCTGTGCATGATGGGGGTGTTGGAGTTTTCGTCGAAGGCTTTCATCAGGTTGCTTCTGGTCAGATATTCGTTGGCGGAGAACACGCCGTTTGCATTCTCCCCCGGTATCCCCATAAACTTGGGCAGCCCCGCGCCGGAGCCGATAAATACCGCGTCGAACCCTTCCTCCTCTATAAGCTGGTCGATGGTGACGGACTTGCCGATCACCACATCCGTCTCGATCTTTACACCCAGTGCTTTCACATTTTCAATTTCCTTTGCCACCACGCCGCGCTTTGGCAGACGGAACTCGGGAATGCCGTACACCAGCACGCCGCCGGGC
>CANPYT010000038.1 GCA_947588705.1 uncultured Acetatifactor sp.
CGCTGAATCTGTTCCGGGTCATTGAGGAGAAGGGCTTTGACCGGGGCGGCTATAAGGAGGCCCTGGACCGGGCGTTTGCCCCCGCGGAAAACGATAAGCTCTCCGAGAACGGCGTGATGGCGGACCGCACCATGAACACGCTGCTCCATGTGTTTGAAGCCTACACGGAGCTGTACCGGGTGACAAAGAAAGCGGAGGTGGGGGAGAAGCTGGGGTGGATCCTGGACACCTTCCGGGAGAAGATCTACAATCCGCAGCGGCACCGCCAGGAGGTATTCTTTGACGACGGGATGAACAGCCTGATCGACCTGCATTCCTACGGCCACGACATTGAGACGGCGTGGCTGCTGGACCGGGGCCTGGACGTCCTGGGGGATGCGCGGCGCAAGGAGGCGTTTGCCCCCATCATCGCGGACCTGACGGCGGAGGTCTACCGGGCGGCGTATTACAACCATTCCCTCTCCAATGAGTGCGAGCGGGGGGTGGTTGACAAAAAGAGAGTCTGGTGGGTGCAGGCGGAGGCGGTGCTGGGCTTTTACAACCAGTACGAGAAGGAGCCGGAACAGAAGAAGTACCTGGAGGCGGCGCAGGATATCTGGGGCTTTATCCGGGAGCATGTCATAGACAGGCGCTGCGGGGAGTGGCATATGCATGTGGACGACCGGGGAGTGCCGGAGACGGATAAGCCGGTGGTGGAGCCCTGGAAGTGCCCGTACCACAACGGCAGGATGTGTATGGAAATGATCCGCAGATGGAAATGATCCGGGTAAAGGGATAAGGGACGCGCGGCGGAAAGCGCGGAAATGGAGGGAAAATGATTCACGAAAAATATTACTGGCTGACGGAGCGGCAGGAGGCGCTGCTCTCCCGGAAAAACCAGGTGGATGAGAACTTTTACAACGGGATATATGACCGGTACAAATACCCGGTGCTGACCAGGGAGCACATCCCCGTGACCTGGCAGTATGACATCGACAAGGATACCAATCCTTATTTCCAGGAGCGGCTGGGGGTCAACGCCGTGATGAATTCCGGCGCCCTGTACTTAAACGGCAGGTATTACCTGGTGGCGCGGATCGAGGGCAACGACAGGAAATCCTTCTTCGGCGTGGCGGAGAGCGACAACGGCGTGGACGGGTTCCGGTTCTGGGATTATCCGGTGGTGATCCCCGACATCTGCCCCGAGGAGACCAATGTCTATGACATGCGCCTGACCCAGCATGAGGACGGCTATATTTACGGCGTGTTCTGCTCCGAGAGCAAGGATACCTCCTCCAGGGACCTGTCTGCGGCGGTGGCGGCGGCAGGCATCGTGCGGACGAAGGACCTGAAGACCTGGGAGCGGCTGCCTAACCTGAGGACTCTGCATTCCCCCCAGCAGCGGAATGTAGTGCTGCACCCGGAGTTTGTGGACGGGAAATATGCGTTTTATACCCGGCCCATGGACGATTTCATCGACGCCGGGTCCGGCGGGGGCATCGGCTTCGGCCTCTGTGAGGATATCACCGACGCCGTGATCGACGAGGAGCGCATGACCAGCATCCGGCGGTACCACACCATCACCCAGGTAAAGAACGGCGCGGGGGCGGTGCCTATCCGGACGGACCGGGGATGGATCCATATCGCCCACGGGGTGCGCGATACGGCGGCGGGCCTGCGGTACGTGATCTACGCGTTCGCCACGGCCCTAGACGATCCCGGCAGGGTGATCGCGGAGCCTTCCGGTATGCTCATCGGTCCCAGAGGCTGGGAGCGGGTGGGGGATGTGTCAAATGTGGTCTTCACCAACGGGGCGGTGGTGAATGAGAAGCGCCAGGTATTCCTCTATTACGCGTCCAGCGACACCCGGCTCCATGTGGCGGCGACGGATCTGGACAGGCTGACGGATTATGTCTTCAACACCCCGAAAGATCCCCTGCGCAGCCCGGACTGTGTAAAACAACGCTGTGAGTTGATCGGGAAAAACCTTGAGCTGTTGGGAAAAGTGTGATATAGTTTTCTTATGGTCTCATCCGAGACGGTTTCTGGCAGCGGAGGAGCGGCTGCGCAATACGCCCTCAAAATAAGAAAAGGAGAACACGACATGAATTACGGCTATTTCGACGAAGCGAACAAGGAGTATGTCATCACAAGACCCGACACTCCGGCCCCCTGGGCAAATTATCTGGGCTCCCCGGCCTACGGCGCCATCATCTCCAACAACGCCGGCGGCTACAGCTTTGTGAAGAGCGGCGCCAACGGGCGTATCCTGCGGTACCACTTCAACAGCGACGACACTCCCGGCAGGTACATTTATCTGCGGGATGACGAGACAAAGGATTACTGGTCCGCCTCCTGGCAGCCGGTGGCAAAGCCCCTGGACCAGTACCATTCGGAGTGCCGCCACGGAACGGCGTATACCAACCTTGTGTCCGATTATGCCGGGATTCACTGCGAAGCCCTCTATTATGTGCCCCTGAACAGGACATACGAGGTGTGGCGCGTAAGGCTCGTCAACAATTCGGACAAGGCGAGAAAGATCTCCGTGTTCTCCTACGCGGAATTTACCAATGACAGCAATTACGAGCAGGACCAGGTGAACCTTCAGTATACCCTGTTCATCACCAGGACTTATTTTAAGGGGAACAAGATCCTCCAGACCATCAACGAGAACGTGGGCAAAAACGAGAAGGGCTCCAACGGGAGAGAGCGTTTCTTAGGGCTTGCCGGAGCTTCCGTCACTTCCTACAACGGCGACAAGGAGGCGTTCCTCGGCAGGTACCACAGCTACGGCAACCCAGCTGCGGTGGAGAACGGGAAGTGCGACAACGTGCTGAACTATAACGCGAACGGCTGCGGCGCCCTGCACAGTGCGCTGGAGCTTGGGGCGGGGGAATCCAGGGAGCTGGTGTTCCTGTTCGGCCAGGCGGACAACGAGACGGCGGATGCCATCATCGCATCCTACAGCGAGGCCGGCAGGGTGGCGGAGGAGCTTCAGGAGCTGAAGACCTACTGGCACGGGAAGCTGGCGAACTTCCAGGTGAACACGCCGGATCCCGCCTTTAACAGCATGATCAATACCTGGAATGCCTATCAGTGTTTCATTACCTTTACCTGGTCCCGCGCGGCTTCCCTGATCTACTGCGGCCAGCGCAACGGGTACGGCTACCGCGACACCGTGCAGGACATTCAGGGCATCATCCACCTGGATCCCGAGATGGCGGCGGACCAGATCCGCTTTATGCTCTCCGCCCAGGTGAACCACGGCGGCGGACTGCCCCTTGTAAAATATACGCACAACCCCGGCCATGAGGACACCCCGGACGACGAGTCCTACGTGCGCGAGACAGGACATCCCGCGTACCGTGCGGACGACGCCCTCTGGCTGTTCCCCACGGTGTGGAAATATGTGTCGGAGACGGGAAATAAGGAATTTATCAAAGAGGTGATCCCTTACGCCAACAAGGAGGAGGGCACGGTTTATGATCACTTAAAGAGGGCCATCCAGTTCTCCATGGACCGTCTTGGGGACCATAAGATGCCTGCCGGGCTTCACGCGGACTGGAACGACTGCCTGCGCCTTGGGAAGAAGGGGGAATCGACCTTCGTGGCGATGCAGCTCTATTATGCCTTTACCGTGATGAAGGGCTTCGCGCAGGACCAGAAGGATACCGAGTACATAGAATACCTGGAAAAGACCCAGAAAGAGCTGGGCGATATTATCCAGAAGGAATGCTGGGAAGGCGATCGGTATGTGAGAGGCATCAAGGAGGACGGCCAGGTCATCGGCTCCAAGCACGACCCCGAGGCCAGCATGTGGCTGAATCCCCAGTCCTGGGCTGTCATCAGCGGGCTGGCGTCCAAGGAGCAGGCGGAGGCCGCCCTGGACACGGTATACAAAGAGCTGAACACCAAGTACGGCGTGAGGCTGATGAGCCCCTCCTATGTGGATCACGCCTTTGACGGCGCCCAGGCGCTGCTGTTCAATCCTTCCACCAAGGAAAACGGCGGTATTTTCTCCCAGCCCCAGGGCTGGATCATCCTGGCGGAGGCGCTGATGGGACACGGCAACCGGGCTTTCACCTACTTTACAGAGAGCTCCCCCGCCTCTCAGAACGACAACGCAGATGTGCGGAAACTGGAGCCCTATGTGCACGGCCAGTTTACCGAGAGCGTGGAATCTCCTTTCGAGGGCCGCTCCCATGTGCACTGGCTCACCGGGACCGCGTCCACCTGTATGGTAGGCTGCGTGGAAGGGATCTGCGGTATGCGGCCGGATCTAAACGGCCTGTGGGTATGCCCTTCCATCCCCTCCGACTGGAAGGAGATGACCATGGATAAGAAATTCCGGGGCAGGAAGCTGCACATCACCGTGAAGAATCCCAACGGAAGGGAAAGCGGGTTTACGGAATTTTATATCAACGGAAAGAAGGCCGATCAGCCGTATGTTCCCGAGACCGAGCTGTTGGCGGAGAACGAGATCGTGCTGGTGCTGTAATACAGGGAGACGGCAGGAGACGGTGAAGATCGGACGGTGATACGGGATCCCCGGTGCGTTGGAAAGGCGGCACGCCGGGGATCTTTTACAGCGTCAGTCCTATGGGATGCCGCGGAGGCGGCGTACCCGGAGGTATGAACGGAAATTAAGTCCGTATGCGCGGTGGAAGCACACGGGTGTGTCATGGGGGTATCAGAATGAAAAAGAACAGGACCATTTTGGCAGGATGGGTCATAGCGGCGCTTTTGCTCGGCCTTGGGGGCTGTGCGGGCGGGGAGGGAACGTCTTCCGGCGCGGCGCGGCAGGAATCGCAGGAACAGGAAACCCAGGAACCGGAAGCCCAGGGTCAGGAGGCCCAGGAACCGGAGGCCCAGGAACAGCAGTCTTCGGAGACGGGAGCGCAGGCTGAGGCCACGCCGAGCCCGGAGACGGAGCAGGGCGGACAGGAGCCGGAGCAGGAGGCCGCCCAGACGGTGGAGCTTACCGGGCCGGCGGCGGAGATCCTGGATGACATCGTGCTGGGCTGGAACCTTGGCAATACGCTGGACAGCTTTTCCGGAGGCGGCGGTTCCCTCGATGAGGCGAGAAACGAGGGGCTTGAGGCGGAGACGGCGTGGGGCAATCCCAAAACCTCGAAAGAGCTGATCGACCTGGTGCGGGACAGCGGCTTCAACGCGGTGAGGGTTCCCGTCACCTGGTACACCCACATGGACAGCGACAATGTGATCGATGAGGAATGGATGGACCGGGTGCAGGAGATCGTGGATTATGTGATCGACGACGGGATGTACTGTATCCTGAATGTGCATCACGATACGGGGACCGACGGATGGCTCCATGCCAGCGATACAAACCTTGAAGAAAAGAAAGAAAAGTTCGCCGCTATCTGGGAACAGATCTGCGCAAGGTTCGGCGAATACGGAGACCATCTTTTGTTTGAGGGATTCAACGAGATCCTGAACGATAACAACGACTGGGTAAATCCCGGCGACCGGGCGCTGGAGGTCACAAATGAGCTGAATCAGCTCTTTGTGGATACCGTGCGGGCTTCCGGAGGAAAGAACGGGGAGCGGGTCCTCGTGCTGAACACCTACTGCGCAGGCGGGGGAAGCCAGATCACGGACGGCTTTGTCCTTCCGTCGGATCCCGCGGAGGGGAGCCTGATCGTTTCCGCCCATGTCTATCAGCCTTTTAACTTTACGGCGGAGGAGTATCCGGCCGTCACTTCCTGGGAAAACAGTACCAAGAGCCTGGACAGCAGCCTGAAAAACTTGTACCAGTCTTTTGTACAGAAGGGGATCCCCGCGATCGTAGGCGAGTTCGGCTGTGTGGACAAGGGCAACGCGGAAGAGAGGGTTTCCTGGGCACAATATTATCTGCGCCGCTGCGCCGAATACCAGCTGAAATGTTTCTGGTGGGACAACGGAAGCGCCTATAAGCTGTTTAACCGCCGTAACCTGACGGTGTCGGAAAAGAATCTCGTAGGTATGCTGGCCGGAACGGCAAAGGGGGAGGAATATACCCCCCTGTGGGAGGATGAGGAAGAGACGGACAATCTGTGCGCCGATGTGGACAACTGGTCGGGATGGGTAAATTCCGCCGCGAAGGCGACGATCAGCTATCTTCCCGACGGCATTTCCGTGGAAGTCACGGATGGCGGGGAGGAAGAATGGTATGTCCAGCCTTCTTATACGCGCCTGTCACTGACGCAGGGAGTTTACGAGCTTTCCTTTGACTATACCGCCACGGCAGACGTTACGATCGCCTATAATTTTCAGCAGAATTATGATCCTTACGGCGTATATATATCGGGCAGCATCGACTGTACGCCGGAGGTCCAGCATTATACGGCCACCGTCACCATGCCGGAAGAGGCGGACGATAACGTGGCTTTGGTCTTTAACTGCGGTAAACATGAGGGAAACGTGCCCTTTACCTTGACGGTGACAAACTTAAGCCTGGTCAAAGCGGAGAAAGAGTCTGACGATCAGCCGAAATAACGGCGGAATGTGAGTTGCGATGAAGATAATCAAACGAATCTTGTTTGCCTTGGTTGGGATAATCATGGCGGCCTGCCTGGGGATCCTCATATGTGCCCTGAATCCTTCCATGACGGATTTCCTGGCGCAGAAAGTAAAGGCCATGCAGGGCGGTATGCGGGAAACGGGCGGGACGGCCCAGGAGGAAACGCGGGCTCCCGGCACTTTGCCGGAGGCTGTGCCCGGCATCAACCCGGACTGGATGGCGGACCGGGAGGACCGGGGATACCTTGTGCCCGGGGAGGATCCGGGAGAGCCGCCGTCTGCGGTAAACGGCAGGGCGGGCTATGAACCGGTAAACGGAGAGGCCCAGCCGGTGCTGGAAGAGGAGTCGGACACGCTCGCTCCGGGAGAACTGGGAGAAGGGCTGACCTTTGCCCCCCTTTATTATCCTTATTATGCCATGCTGGAGGCGCCGCTGCAAAATCTGTACAGGCAGATCTATGCCAACGCTTCCCAGCTGAACGCGTCCTTCACGCCGGTGGAGGATGTGGACCTGGAACGGCTGAAGCGTGTCTTTGAGGCGGTCTATAACGACCATCCGGAGCTTTTCTGGCTGGAGACGGGCTTTTCCTGCAAGTACCTGGAGGACGGGACATGCGTGGAGATCACGCTGAAATATAACGAGACGGCAAAAGACCTGGCCGCTGCCCGCGAGATATTCGTGGGGCAGGCGGAGAAGATCCTCTCCGGCGCCCGGGCCCTGGGAAGCGATTACCAGCGGGAAAAATACGTTCACGATGCCCTGGCGGAGAAGGTGGAATACGATCTGGCCGGCATGATGAATCAGAGCGCCTACAGCGGCCTGGTGACGGCGAGGACCGTCTGCGCGGGATATTCGAGGGCGTTCCAGTATCTGCTGCAGCAGCTGGGCATTCCCTGTTATTACTGTACCGGCAGCGCGGGAGAAAATCATGCCTGGAACATTGTGTGCCTGAACGGGGAATATTACAATGCGGACGTGACCTGGGACGACACGGATGAGCTGACTTACGATTATTTTAACAGGACGGACGCGGAGTTTGCGCCCACCCACGTTAGGACCGGGCTGTCCGTGTACCTGCCGGCCTGCATGGGAACGGCGTTCCGGGGCGGGGATGCGGAGCAGGGCACGGAGGAGACGGGGGAAGAAGCGGAAAACACAGAGACGGAGGATGGCGAGGCTGGAAACGGGGAGCCGGAGCCTTCCCAGGAGCCCATGAAGCCCCTGCAGTGGGTGAGCCCTGCCGCGGACAGCCCTGAAAAAACACAGGAAGAGAGAGAGAAGGAAGAACGCCAGGCGGCCGAGGAAGAGCGCAGGCGGAACCTGGAGGAGGCCGGCATTACCGAGGAGGAAGTGCTGGACACCATGGAGGAATATTTTGAGGACTGCAGGGAGCAGATGAAGATAGTGGGAGTGGGAGAATGTACTTTTTCCAATGTGGTTCCGGCTTCCCTTTATCCGGCGGTAGAGCGGTGCTACACCACCGGCAGTTATTGGAATGACTATGCCGACGAGAGCATGAAGGACCTCGGGGTGGATCATTTCCTGATCCAGCTGCAGGTTCAGGACCTGGGGGGCGGCTTCTACCGGGTGTACCATAATGTGTTGACATACTGACTGCTTACGGATGAAACAAAGTTTTCCTATTGCATTAAAAGCAACAATTCAGTACCAGCCCCTTGTCATGTCAGATGCGAAACGGGATGTGGCGAAAATGCTCGGTGAGGAAACTGAGAGAAAGTCTGTCCGGGAGCAAATCAAAAAGAAGCAGCCTGAGCAAAAAGCACCGCAGCCCAAAAAGCAGAAACGAGACGAGTGGGAACGCTAAAAAATCAGCGGGAGTGCATCATAAAAATGCCTCCCGCTTTTTACTTTATGCAACAAGAGCATGGAAATGTTCATACTTTGGTGCTATAATGATTCCGCTTTTTATGTTGATAAATCTAAGGAAGCACTGAATAAATCCCCGCGCGCATCTTGACGGCAAAGCTGCACACGCCGATTTAATCAGTCCTTCCATAATTTCTGTATTGTGAAAATGATAAATTTTTGAGGAAGGAATATATCTATGAAGTACATGACTTTCAATTCATCGTGTTCTTATGCGGGGATTGCAAATCTTTTGTCGTTTTATGGGATAGATACCGAGGACAGAACGATTGCGCTGGAAATGGAGCTGCCGTTTTTGTTTGACTGCGAGGATGGTCGTTATTTATCGGGGCCAATGCTTCAAAGTGCAAAATGGTTCAATCTCTACTTAAAGACTATCGGCTATACTATGACGGAAAAAGATGTGAAAAAAGAACAACTTTGCGAGTATCTTCGTGATTTACAGGTTGCCATGCTGGGTATTTATGTAAGCGAGCGGAATAAGCACGCAGTTATATACACGGGA
This sequence comes from uncultured Acetatifactor sp., assembly GCA_947588705.1. Taxonomy (GTDB): domain Bacteria; phylum Bacillota; class Clostridia; order Lachnospirales; family Lachnospiraceae; genus Acetatifactor. Next base: position 8,895 of record CANPYT010000038.1, read on the forward strand.
ATGAGAGACGGCAAATTTTACATGCTCAATAACAAATGGGAACATTCTGATGAGCCTGATACGCTGTTGTTTTCAGAACAGGAGCTTTTGCGGCGGGTCGATGAAACAGTAACGGTGGCTGTTTTGAACAAGACCGCTTGTGAAACCATTAAAATTGAAAGTGTGGCAAAGCACTCTATAGCTGTCCTTCAGTCATTGGCCAAAGAAATCGCTGACTTCTGTTCACAGGAAAAATCTGCAATGGACATTCGTTTGTCTATGAATACTCTATTCCGTGCAATTCTGCTTGATGGAATTACAATGCTGGATTTGATCGGAGAAACTCAAATCAGCCAAAAACTGAAAATTGTGCAAGGTCAATTTATGAACGTTGTAAGGGAAAACAAGCCCCAGCAGCTCGACCAATGTCTTGATATGGCGCTGCTAAATTCCGCTATTGCAGGATATATAAACTTAATTTGCGTTCATTCGCAGACGAGGGACACAATGCACACAAATTAAGGAAGGACTGATTAAATCGGCGTGTGCGGATTGGCGAGCAAATAATTCGTCTTGCAAGGCAAAAAATTGCAGGAACACTTGATGTATTTCAAGTTTTTTAACGAAGCAAGACGGAGAATTTGCCGGCAAGATGCGCACGGGGATTGATTGAGTGCTTTCCTAATGGAAGAAGGTGAACACATGACCTATCGGGTTGCAATCGTTGATGACAGCAATATTGACGCAGAATATGTCCAGAGCATTTTGAAAGCCTGGGCGCAGGATCGGCAGGCCGTTGTTCAAGCGCAGCAGTTTGTTTCCGCTGAAAACTTCCTATTCCACCATGCCGATGATAAGGCATGGGACATTCTGCTGCTGGATATTGAAATGGGTGCTATGGATGGCGTTTCCCTTGCTAAGAAGATCCGGCAGGAGAATGAACTGGTGCAGATCGTATGTAGTGGTCAGTATTCATCACCGGTTTCCCTGACTTTATGGCAGAGGGTTATGAGGTGTCCGCGCTCCATTATCTTATGAAACCTGTGGCAAAGGAAAAGCTGTTTGCTGTACTGGACAAGGCTGCTGTCAATCTGGGCAAGAACGAACCCCCTTGACAAATCACGTCTCAGAAGGCAATGCTTGAGGACTATGCGGAAAAGAACGGCTTTACGGGCATATGCCACTTTACCGACGACGGCATATCCGGCACAGCCTTTGAGTGTGAGGGGCTTCAATCCATGCTTGCGGAAGTAGGCAAGGGAAATATCGGAACCATCATAGTGAAAGATGAATGTGTCAAAATATAACTAAATCGGAAAACCTTATAAATCAAAGGATTTCAAGATTTAGTCATATTTTCTTGACCGAAAAAAGTGGCAAATCAAAAATGGTGAACCGAGCGGATTTTGGCACAGCGAAATCAAAGAAACTGTGTGTTGGGTACTGCTGAACGGTCGAATCTCTATCAGGGGTTTAGGGAAGCGTGCCCATGAATTCCTTAAGTTGTAGGTTATGTTATTTTACCAGTAAAAAAGGTAATAATATGTTAGATAAAAAAGTGTTTTAGTTGTAAAATATTGTAAAACAGTTGGTGTCTGAATGTAAAGTGCAAATAAGGCAAAATGGAACAAGCTGAGCAATATTCATGTTGAAAAACTATGGGATTATGCTATACTAAATACAGAACAAAAGTTCAAGCTTTTGGAGGTTCAGGTAGGGAGCATATTTTTTGTAATGAGGAGTGGGAAGCTGTCTCTGAAAACGGATAGGTGGTTTTGTGCGGGTTCTACCACAGGTACTGGAATTCGGACAAGACGCGCAATCAGGCTTTTGATATGTTCAGTGGCAGGATATTGGATGTAAAAGATAAGAAAGAAAAAGGAGAATGATTCAGGGATTGCGGAGCTGGCAAGGAGGCTTGCAAAAAACGGGAGAGTGGATAAGGTTGACTATCTTCTGAGGACGAAGACAATTGACAAGCTGGCGCATGGCGGCAGCAGGGATATCAAGGCACAGCTGGACAGTATTGGCGTTAATCCTGATATGTCTGTGGAGGGGAATGTTGTTCTGATTGTGGATGATGTGACAACATCCGGCGCGTCCCTTGAAGCATGCAGAAAGATTCTGTTGGAACATGGGGCGGGGCGTGTGGCTATGCTGGCGCTGGGGCAGTCCGTTTAAAGGATTTTGGTATTTATTTGGCGACAGATTTAGGCGAGGAAGGTGAGAGGCATGTGGGAGATTCGATCATGCCAGAAAAGTGATAAATGTTATCCCAAAATCCTACGGGATATAAAAACAGCCCCGGACATTTTGTATTATGTCGGGGATATCTCTGTATGTGAGAATATTGTGATTGCAGTTGTGGGAAAGAGGAATGCAGCAGAGAGGTATTTGAAGATTGCCAGGAGGATTGGCGAAATCTTAGCGAGGGAAGGTTTTACGGTTCTGAATGGGCTGGCAGTCGGCGTGGATGCATATGCTTCTGAAGGGGCAGTAGAGGCGAATGGCAAGGTTGTTGCTGTGATGCCGGGGGGATTGGATGAGGTTTATCCGAAATCTAACCAGAAGCTGGCGGAAAAGATTGTGCAGGCAGGGGGCTGTCTGATCAGTGAATATCCGAACGGAACCAGGCCGCAGAAATATACATTTGTGCAAAGGGACAGGATTCAGGCAATGTTATCCAACAAAGTGTTTATCGTGGATGCGGAAAAAGATGGCGGAACAATGCATGCTGCGGATTATGCTGCAAAGTATGCGAAACCTTTGGGGTGCTTTGTTGAGAGTGCCGGAATGGAGTCTCCCGCAGGGAACCGGCTGCTGGTTGACAGCTGCAGGGCAAGTGCTGTACAGGATACAGAGGCGCTTATTGATTTTGCAGGGCAGCCAGATTATGCACAGATGTCTTTATTTGTGTAAGGTCCACATTAATTTTTTACTTTTACAGTTGTGTGCCATGATAGGATTATACAGATTTAATTTTGTGGATGCTGATTTCAATCAAACTGGAGCATGATATTTATGGATAAAACGTTTGTTGACCGTTTAAGGCAATTGTATGATGATTATTATTATGACTATATGGATACGCCGCCGTGCCCGATATCGTCTTATGAAAGGATGAATTCGCTGCTCAAGGGAACACGAAAGCCTACGATGGATGAACTGGTAAAAATCTCTGAGACTTATGACGTGAGCATCAATTACCTTTTGACCGGAGATGAGATGTTTCCAAGTCTGCACAGGCTTAAGAAAAAAGAGGCAGAAAATATTCTCAGGAAAATCGAGGAACTAAGACCGAATCCGGATGGTTGACGTTATGAGGTGACCTCACATTTGCATCAACGTGGATTTACCCGTATATTACTCCGGCTATTAAAAACCAATGTTTTTAATAGCCATAACTCTGAATATAGTTCAAATTTTTATGCCGAAAAAAACAGGATACCCTTTCGCTATGTTCCTGCAAACCATGCATAAATTTTTCTGTTTTATTGCGAATCTGTTCTTTGGTATGCGGAATAATCCCACTATGTATGTTCTGCTTTAGGGTATGGTTTAAACATTCATCCGGATTAATTTCAGGCGAATAAGGCGATGTGAAAAATAATTCTATTTCATCCTTATGCTTCGACAGCCATTCTGCAACAATCTTTCCATGATGAACCTTTAGATTATCGACGATAAATAAAACTTTCCTGTCTGTATCCTTTACAAGGCGTTCCATAAAGTTTATAAACCGTTGTTGGGTCATGTTCTCTTCATAGCAAAGAAAATGGCAGCTGCCCTGGTTATTGATTCCTGTTTCATCTCCCCAAAAAATTACGGCGCCGAGGGAACGCCATTTAATGAGCAAAGGCAGGCGCACAGCGCCGGAAAGCGCGTCAGCGCGGCTTTGCGAATGGCGCGGGCTGAACTGTTACATGAAAGAACTCTGCGTTTTTGTTACATGGCATTGACTTTTTGCCATTCAGAGCATAAACTTTAACAAAATGCTGTTGTTGAGGAAAAGTTTTTTGCGGGCAGTGGGCGTTGAATTGGAGGGCGTTTTTATGGGAATGTATTTAAATCCCGGAAATAAAGGGTTCCAGGAAATTTTGCAGTCAGACTATGTGGATAAAACTGGCCTGATTGCATTGGTTAATAAGACTGTGGGAACAATGGAGAAACTGACCTGCATCAGCAGACCGAGGCGTTTTGGAAAGTCTTATGCAGCAAAGATGCTGTGTGCGTATTATGACTGTTCCTGTGATTCACATACACTCTTCGATGACAAGGAGATTGCAAAGACGGAAGGGTATCTGGCGCATTTGAATCAGTATTATGTGGTAAACCTTGATATTACCAGTTTTATTTCTGAGGCAAAGAGAGATCGGACATCAATGGCGGATGTGCCAAAGGTAATTGTGAATGACATCCATAAGGAACTGAAAAATATGGTTCCAGAATTGGCTGTCGGGGAAAGCCTTACGGAAGATTTGCTCCATTGTGTGGAAGAAACAGGCAGGAAATTTGTGTTTATCATAGATGAATGGGATGCCCTGATTCGTGAGGCAAAGAATGATGCTGAGGTCCAGTCGGCATACTTGAATCTGCTCAGGGAATGGTTTAAGAACAACAGCTTCACACCGAAAGTTGTAGCAGCGGCTTATATGACGGGAATTTTGCCACTCAAGAAGGACGGCTCGCAGTCGGCAATCTCGGATTTTATAGAATATCCGATCCTTGACCCAGATGGTTTTGCGAAGTATACCGGTTTTACGGAAGGCGAAGTTGGACAGCTGTGTGAAAAGTATGGGATGAACTTTGAGGATGCCAGAAAATGGTATGACGGGTATGATTTTCCGAATGTGGGGGCAATTTATAATCCCTATTCGGTCATGATGGCGATGAGGAAGAAACGGTTTGATTCATACTGGCGGAAGACTTCGGCGGCGGAATCGCTGATGACATATATCAACATGGACTTTGAAGGGCTGCAGGAGACTGTTTCACGTTTGATTTCCGGAGAAGAAATTGAGGTTGACACCGAAAGTTTTGAGAATGATTTTGAATCTTTTGGGTGCAGGGATGATGTGCTGACACTGCTGATCCATTTGGGATATCTTACATGGCATATGGTAGAGGGGCATTCTGGGGGAGAGGGAACGGCGCATATCCCAAATGAAGAGGTGAGAACCGAGTTTCGGAAAATTTTGAAAGGCAGGAATGTGAATCAGAAATGGATGGAATTGATCAGTCGTTCCCGGAAGCTTTTGGAGGATACGATTGCAGGAAATGCGGATGCGGTGGCAGAAGCGATAGAGGAGATACGCGGCACACAGTATGCGCCAACTTTTTACAATGATGAGCAGGCGCTGCGGTATGTGATCAAGTTTGCGTATATTGCGGCGGTCGATCAGTATCTGAAGGTTGAGGAGCTTCCATCGGGGAAGGGGATTGCGGATGTGGCGTACCTGCCGAAAACGAAATCACTGCTCCCGGCGCTGGTTGTAGAGCTGAAATGGGATAAGCCTGCTGAGGGTGCGATCCAGCAGATTAAGGAAAGGAATTATCCTGCGGTATTGAAGGATTACGGCGGCGAGGTTGTGATGGTCGGAATCGGCTATGATGCAAAAAAGAAAGAGCACAGCTGCGTGATTGAGAGGGTATGACAAAAAGGAATTACAGGGAACCTTTGCTGGCATATGCCGACCAACAGAAAAGAGTATATAGTATTTTTTATAGTTGTATGATATAATTATTTGCGAAGTAAGAAATGATAAAGTAAATCTTGATTTGGAGGACTATTCCTGTCATGCTTTCCCTGCACTTAGGGCATTAGAGGGATATATAAAATACTTATATAAAGGTAAAAAACTAAAGGAGATTAAGATAAAATGAAACTAGGAATCGTAGGACTTCCCAACGTGGGGAAGAGCACATTGTTTAATTCACTGACCAGGGCGGGGGCGGAGTCGGCAAACTACCCCTTCTGCACCATCGATCCCAACGTGGGGGTGGTGGCGGTGCCGGACGAGCGGCTGAAACTTCTGGGGGACATGTATAAGTCAAAGAAGGTGACACCGGCGGTCATTGAGTTTGTGGATATTGCCGGCCTGGTGAAGGGAGCCTCCAAGGGGGAAGGGCTGGGAAACCAGTTCCTGAGCAACATCCGGGAAGTGGATGCTATTGTACATGTGGTGCGGTGCTTTGAGGACGAAAATGTGGTGCATGTGGACGGCAGCGTAGACCCGCTGCGGGATATTGAGACGATCAATCTGGAGCTGATCTTCTCTGACCTTGAGGTGTTGGAGCGGAGGCTGGCCAAGGTGTCGAAGGTGGCGCGGATGGACAAGGCATATGCCAGGGAACTGGCCCTTCTGGAACGGCTCAAGGAACAGCTGGAGAGCGGGAAGCCCGCAAAGACCCTGGCGCTGGATGAGGAAGAAGATATTGCCCTAATGAAGGAGTTTAACCTGCTGACCTATAAGCCCGTGATCTATGCGGCCAACGTGGGGGAGGAAGACCTGGGGGATGATGGCGCTTCCAACGATATGGTGGCCAAGGTGAGGGAGCTTGCCGGGCGTGAGGGGAGCGAAGTATTTGTGATCTGTGCCAAGATCGAGCAGGAGATCTCGGAGCTTGACGAGGAAGAAAAGGACATGTTCCTGGAGGAGCTGGGGCTTTCCGAGTCCGGGCTGGAGAAGCTGATCCGCGCCAGCTATAAACTGCTGGGGCTGATGAGCTTCCTGACGGCCGGTGAGGATGAGACGAGGGCATGGACGATCAAGATCGGCACCAAGGCGCCCCAGGCGGCGGGAAAGATACACTCTGATTTCGAGCGGGGATTTATCAAGGCCGAGGTCGTGAATTATAAGGATCTGCTGGAGCAGGGTTCCCTTGCGGCGGCACGGGAAAAGGGCCTGGTAGGGATCGAGGGAAAGGATTATGTGGTGAAGGACGGCGATGTGATCCTGTTCCGGTTTAACGTTTAGGAAGCGGGGAAGGGATGGCCGGGGCGTTCCCTTCAAGGCCCGGATGGATGTGCGCTGTGACGCGCGGGGAGATTGGATATGAATGCTGGAGATATTGCGTTTCCAAACCTTGGGATTTACCTGAAAGATGTGCCCAGGTCTTTCAGCGTCTTTGGGTTTGAGGTGGCCTATTATGGGCTGATCATTGGGATCGGTGTGCTGGCCGGGATCCTGATGGCGGCGCACGTCGCGAAGGTGTCAGGGCAGAATCCGGACATTTACTGGGATTTTGCCATTTATGCTGTGATCTTTTCCGTGATCGGCGCGCGGATCTACTATGTGGTTTTTGCGTGGGATTATTATAAGGATGACCTTCTCAGTATCTTCAACATCCGAAATGGCGGCCTGGCCATATACGGAGGGGTGATCGCGGCGTTCCTGACGCTTTTTATCTATGCGAAAGTGAAGAAGCAGAACGCCCTGCTCATGGGGGACACGGCTATGGCCGGGCTGATCCTGGGGCAGGCCATCGGCCGTTGGGGTAATTTTATGAACCGGGAGGTGTTCGGCGAGTTCTATGACGGCCTGCTGTCTATGCAGCTGCCGATAGCGGCTGTTCGGAGCAGGGATATCTCGGAGAATATTGCGCTTCATATCCCTGAGGGGGCAAATTATATCAATGTGCATCCCACTTTTCTCTATGAGAGCCTGTGGAATCTTCTGGTGATGGCGTGTATCCTGGCCTGGAGGAAGCACAAGAAGTTTGACGGGGAGCTCTGTCTGCTGTATTTGGGCGGATATGGGCTGGGAAGGTTTGTCATAGAAGGGATGCGCACGGATACCCTGTTTATTCCCGGCACGGCCATTCCCGTCTCCCAGGTGCTGTCGCTGGTGCTGGTGGTGTTTGCCATAGCGGCGGACGCCGCGGTCCGGATCCGGATGCGCAGACAGGCGGGCACGGATAAGGGTTCCCTGTGACTTCGCAGGGGCGGAGGGCATTTCGGAGAAATAAAACCCCAAAAAGAGTAAAAACCTCAAAAGAATAAAACCAAAAAGAATAAAACCAAAAAGAATAAAACCTTAGAAAGAATAAAAATCCTAGAAAGAATAAAACCCAAAAAATAAAGAACCAAAAAGAATATAAACCAAAAAAAGAAAATATTTTTTAGAAAAGGGTGGTTTCCCACAGGCAATAAATATGCCATGCGGGAGGCTGCCCTTCTACTATATCTTGTGGTGAGACTGCAAAAAGGCGCTTCGAATGGGCATTCGGGGCGCCTTTTTTCGGTATTTGGTCATAAAAGTGACGCTTGAAAATTTTAAAATATGTGTTAAAATAAGCTTGGAAGTGGGATGGATATGGCATAAAAACCCATAAAGTGGTATGAAAGACCATGGAAACAGTTTTTGGGGCGCCGTATCCTGTGGCAGACTCACTTTTAGGCTTCACCGTCCTGGGTGGGCCGTATGATTGGTGGTGATCGCTATGTTCATGGGCAGATACAATCACACGATCGATCCGAAAGGCAGGTTGAGCATTCCTTCAAAGTACCGGGAGATACTGGGCGACGAATTTGTAGTGTCGAAGGGGATGGATGGCTGCTTATTTGTGTATGCGAACGAGGATTGGAAGGTCTTTGAAGCAAAGCTGGCGTCACTGCCGCTGATCAACGAGGAAGCGAGACAGTTTGCAAGGTTTTTCCTGTCGGGCGCGATGTACGTGACGGTGGATAAACAGGGGCGGATCCTGATGCCTCAGGATCTGCGGGAATTTGCGGGGCTGGAGAAAGACGTGGTATTGGCCGGCATGGGAGGGCGCATCGAGATCTGGAGCCTTGAAAAATGGAATGCCAACAGCAGCCAGGTAGATATCAACCAGATATCCCAGGGTATGCTGAATCTTGGGCTGACCATATAGTTTCATCCCGGCGGGCTGCGGAAGAGGGCAGAACGGCCATCGAGGAAATCAATTATGGAATTTAACCATTACTCCGTCCTTCTCCGGGAGACGGTGGAACAGTTGCGGGTAAAGCCTGACGGCATTTATGTAGACGGTACGCTGGGAGGGGGCGGCCACGCCTTTGAAGTGTGCAGCCGTCTGGAAAAGGGTCATTTTTACGGAATGGACCAGGATGACGCCGCCATTGAGGCTGCGGGCGGAAGGCTGGCTCCTTTTGGGGAAAAGGTGACGCTTCTGCGGGATAATTTCTGTAATATGAAGAATGCGCTGGCAGGAGAAGGCGTGGAACAGGCGGATGGCATCGTGCTGGACCTGGGTGTCTCCTCCTACCAGCTGGACACGGGAGAGAGGGGCTTTTCCTATCGCTTTGACGCGCCGTTGGACATGCGGATGGACAAAAGGCAGAAGATGACTGCGCGGGATATCGTGAACGGTTACTCCGAGGGGGAGCTGTACCGCGTTATACGGGATTACGGGGAGGAACGCTTCGCCTCGAACATCGCAAGGCGCATCGTCAGGGCCAGGCAGGACAAGCCTGTGGAGACCACCTTTGAGCTGAATGAGATCATTAAGGCGGCCATCCCGGCAAAAATGCGTCAGAACGGGCATCCCTCCAAGCAGACCTTCCAGGCCATTCGGATCGAGTGCAACCGGGAGCTGGATGTCCTGAAAAATTCCCTGGACGAGCTGATCGGGCTGTTGGCGCCGGGGGGAAGGATCTGTGTCATCACGTTCCATTCCCTGGAAGACCGGATCGTGAAGACGGCGTTTAAAAGGAATGAAAATCCCTGCACTTGCCCTCCCGGGTTTCCGGTGTGCGTGTGCGGACAGAAGAGCAGGGGGAGCGTGGTGACGAAGAAGCCCATCCTCCCCAGCGCGGAGGAGCTGGCGGAGAACAGCCGTTCCAAGAGCGCCAAGCTGAGAGTATTTGAAAAAGGATAGAAACGGAAAAAAGATCGGAGAGCAGGACTATCATGAGCGGCAGACGGAACAGCAAAATAACTGCATATGAGAGGAACCGGAGGACAGGCGCGGCCAGGACTGTGCGCGGCGTTTATGTCTACGGGAATACTGCACGGGAGATCGAGATCACCAGGGAACTGGAGGAGCCCCGGCGGCAGCCGCGCCCCCAGGTGAGAAAGAACCGGGAGAGGGCAAAGCACATGAGCGCGGGCTATGTGCTCTTCCTGGCGGCGGCCCTTTGTACGGCGGCCCTGATCCTGGTAAATTATATCCAGCTCCAGGCACAGCTTACCAATCTGACAAAGAGCGTCGCGGCCAGGGAGAGCGAGCTGAACAACCTGCGGATCGCCAACGATGAGGAGTATAACCGGATCCTGAACAGCGTGAACCTGGAGGATGTGAAGCGGATCGCCATCGGCGAGCTTGGCATGACTTACGCTGAGGAGGGGCAGATCATCGAATACGAGAACGAGAGCAGCGACTATATGCGCCAGGCTGCGGCCGGAGGCAATTGACGCCGGGGCATGCCGGCGTGGGCCGTGTGCCGGGGCCGGGCGGAGGCGCGGCCAGAAACGAGGTTTAAAGTGAGTAACGGCAGCCATAACAGGGATAACAGGGAACGCAATATTTTTTCGATCAAAATGCAAAAGAAGCTGGTGGTACTGTTTGCGATGGTACTGCTGGCTTTTGCCGGGTTAAGCGTCCGGTTGGTCTACTTGATCCAGGAGAAGGGAACCAGGTACCAGAAACAGGTGCTTGCCCAGCAGCAATACGATTCTACTGTCATTCCCTACAGGCGGGGGGATATCGTTGACTGCCAGGGGACAAGGCTGGCCACCAGCCAGAAGGTGTACAATCTTGTCATCGACGCTAAGGTGATGCTGTCGGACGAGGATTACCTGGAGCCTACGCTGCAGGCGCTGGGAGCGAACTTTGACCTGGATATGTCTCAGATCAGGGAGTATGTGAACACCCATCCAACGTCATCCTGGTATGTGCCCCTGCGGCAGCTGACTTATGAACAGATCAGCGGTTTCCTGGCGGCGCAGGAGGAAGACAGAAACAACGACAGGAACATAAGGGGCGTCTGGTTCGAGGAGGAATACAAGAGGGTTTATCCATACGATTCGCTGGCGGCGGACGTCATTGGGTTTACCAGCACGGACAACCAGGGAAGTTACGGGCTGGAAGAATATTATAACGACACGCTGAACGGGATCAACGGAAGGGAGTATGGTTATCTGAACGACGACCTGGCCCTGGAGCGGACGGTGAAAGCGGCGGTGGACGGCAACAGCATCCACACCACCATCGATGTGAACGTGCAGACGATCGTGGAGAAGTACCTTAAGAAGTTTATGGATGAGAACAACGGTGGCTATCACGAGGGAAACGGCGCGGACAACGCGGCCTGTGTGATCATGTGGGTGGACACGGGAGAGATCCTGGCTATGGCCAGCGCACCGGGCTACAACCTGAACGATGTGAGGAATCCCGAGAACCTGCTGGGCTCCAAGATGGTGGAGCAGATCACCAACGCCAACGGCTATTATGAGATCCGCAACACGGGCACCATTATCAATCCGGAGGTGCTGGCCTCCATGGACCAGGATCAGGTCTACCTGAATCTGAACAATCTCTGGAAAAACTACTGCATCACAGGAACTTATGAGCCCGGATCCACCGCAAAGCCTTTTACAGTGGCGGCGGCGCTGGAGCTTGGGGCCGTCACGCCGAACTCTACTTTTGAGTGTACCGGCTCGCTGGAGATCGGCGGATACACGATCAGGTGCCATAACCGGTTTGACGGGGTGCTGGATCTGGAACACGCGGTGGCGAAATCCTGCAACGTGAGCATGATGAAGATCGCCCAGGCCATCGGCGTAGATAACTTTGTGGAGTTCCAGAAGATATTTAACTTCGGCCTGCGGACCAACATCGATCTGGCCGGAGAGGCAAGGACCGCCAGCCTGATCTACACTGCGGACAGGATGGGCCCCACGGACCTGGCCACCAACAGTTTCGGGCAGAACTTCAATGTGACTATGGTGGAGATGATCACGGGCTTCTGTTCCCTGATCAACGGCGGAGATTATTATGAGCCCCATGTGGTGGACCGGATCACCAATTCCAGCGGCGCCACCGTGAAAAACATCGAGCCGAGGGTGCTGAAGCAGACGGTTTCCGAATCCACTTCCGAGCTGATACGGCAATACTGTAACGCGGTCGTGGAGTATGGAACAGGCGTCACCGCCCGGCCGGCGGGCTATCGGATCGGCGGCAAGACGGGGACGGCGGAGACCATCGACCCTGTGACCCATACCCGGTCTGAGACGGACCATGTGGTATCCTTTATCGGCTACGCCCCGGCGGACGACCCTCAGATAGCCATCTATGTGGTGGTGGACAGGCCCAATGTGGAAAAGCAGGGCGATGCGAAGTTTGCGACGCGCATTGTCCGCAGCATACTCACGGAAGTGCTCCCTTATTTGAACATTTTCATGACGGAGGAGGTCACGCCGGAGGAACAGGCCGAACTGGACGCCCTGCAGCTGGAAAATACATACCGCTATACCCCGGCGGAGGAAAACGGGGGCCAGGAGGGAGAAGACCAGGAGGGAGAAGGCCAGGAAGGAGAGGGCCAGCAGGGAGAAGGCCAGCCGGACGAAGGGCAGGAAGGCGCGGAAGGCGGCGACGGTTCCTCCGGCCAGCCCTGGAAGCAGTTCCCCTTTGACCCGGCCACCGGTTATTATGTGGATCCCGACACAGGGGAAAAGTATGACCCGGAGACGGGGCTTTCCGCGGAGGGCTCCGAGACGGTGGTGGACACCGGCCTTCCCCTGAACCCTGACATACAATGAGGAATCTGCGGGCCGGCCTGTTTTTTCGCATAACCTGATAAAAAGCGGAATAGAGTATATCAAAATCTTCCTGTGAGGTTTTGGATGCTGACGGATAACAACAAGCTTTTTCACCGGAAGAAGATCCTCACGGTCTTTGCGGCATGTACCGGGATCCTGCTGTGCCTTTTCGGCAGGCTGGTCTATCTCACCGTGTGGCGGGCGGAGTATTATTCCGGGCTGGCTACGGAGCTTCACGAGCGGGAGCGCAGCATCAAGGCGGCGCGGGGGCGGATCCTGGACCGGAACGGTAAGGTGCTGGCCGACAATAAGAATGTCTGCACCGTCTCCGTCATACATAATCAGATCCGGGACCCGGAGCGCGTCATCCAGGTGCTCTGCCAGGAACTGGAGCTTTCCGAGGAATATGTGCGGGCCAGGGTGGAAAAGTATTCCTCCATGGAGCGGATCCGAAGCAACGTGGATAAGGAACTGGGAGACCGGATCCGGGAGTACGACCTGCCCGGGGTCAAGGTCGATGAGGACTATAAGCGTTATTACCCCTACGGCGAGCTGGCCAGTAAGGTGTTGGGCTTTACCGGGAGCGATAACCAGGGCATCATCGGGCTGGAGGTGGTCTATGAGGAGTATCTTAAGGGGGAGCCGGGGAACATCCTCACCATCACGGACGCCGCCGGTATTGAGGTGGAGGCGGCGGGAGAGCGGCGGGTGGAGCCGGTGGACGGCAGTGACCTGGTGATCAGCATGGATATGAACATCCAGGCTTACGCCACCCAGCTGGCCGGCCAGGCCATGGCGGCCAAGGAGGCGGACGGCGTCTCCATCCTGGTGATGGATCCTCGGACCGGGGAAATGCTGGCCATGGTGAATGTGCCGGAATTTGACCTGAACAACCCTTACGACCTGCCGGAGGGAACGCCGGAGGACCTTTCCGGGGAGGCGAGGCAGGATCTGCTGAACGCCGTCTGGCGGAACGGGTGCATCAACGACACCTATGAGCCCGGCTCTACGTTCAAGATCATCACCGCCGCAGCCGGGCTGGAGGAGGGCGTGGTAACGCCGGACAGCACTTTCAGCTGCCCCGGTTATATCATGGTGGACGACAGGCGGATACGGTGCCATAAGACCGCCGGCCACGGAGCGCAGGATTTTATCCATGCCACTATGAACTCCTGCAACCCGGTGTTTATCACGGTGGGGCTCCGGCTGGGAGTGGAGAATTATTATAAGTATTTCGAGCGGTTCGGGCTGAAGGCAAAGACCGGGATCGATTTGCCGGGGGAGGCGGGGACCATCATGCACCGGATGGAAGATATGGGGCACGTGGAGCTGGCCACGGTGTCCTTCGGCC